>NZ_JBXUOW010000030.1:0-68437 GCF_057196645.1 Micromonospora sp. ATLC16 | reverse complement strand
CCTCCCGGGCACCCGACGGCGAGCCCGCGCCGGGTGGCGAGCCCGCGCCGGGTGGCGAGCCCGCGCCGGACGGCCGTACCGTGCCCGGCGGGCGGCAGGGCTCACCAGGCGACGGGGCCTGACCACGGACGACCCGCAGCACCACCGGCGAGGGCAGGTGTGCACGGGGTGGCACAGCAGAGGGGAGTGGCAGCGGTGACGCTGACCATCGGAGTCGACGTCGGTGGCACCAAGGTGGCCGGCGGTGTCGTCGACGACACCGGCACGGTCCTCGTGCAGACCCGACGAGACACCCCCGCCGACGACGTCGGCAAGACCCGCGACGTCATCATCGAGCTGGTCGGCGAACTGACCGCCGGCCACGACATCCAGGCGGTCGGCATCGGCGCGGCCGGCTGGATCGACGCCAGTCGTTCCACCGTGCTCTTCGCCCCCAATCTGGCCTGGCGCGACGAGCCGCTGCGGGCGTACGTCAGCGCGGCGGTCGGACTGCCGGTCATCGTCGAGAACGACGCCAACGTGGCGGCCTGGGCGGAGTTCCGCTACGGCGCTGCCCGCCACGCCGAGGAATCGATGGTCATGTTCACCATCGGCACCGGCGTCGGCGGCGGCATCGTGCTCGGCGGTGAGCTGGTCCGCGGTGCCCACGGCATCGCCGCCGAACTGGGCCACATGCTCACCGTTCCCGACGGCCACCAGTGCGGCTGCGGCCGACTCGGCTGCATCGAGCAGTACGCCAGCGGCAGCGCCCTGGTCCGGTTCGCCCGGGCCGCCGCCCGGCAGGAGCCGCACCGGGCCGCCGCCCTGCTGGAGTTGGCCGACGGTGAGGCCGAAGCGATCACCGGCCCCATGGTCACCGCCGCCGCGAAGGGGGGCGATCCGGTCTCGGCCGAGGCGTTCGCACAGGTCGGCCGCTGGCTCGGCACCAGCCTGGCGGACATGGCGCAGATCCTCGACCCGCAGATCCTGGTCGTCGGCGGTGGCGTCATCGACGCCGGTGACCTGCTGATGGGCCCCACCCGTCGCTCGTTCACCGAGGCGCTGGCGCAGCGCAGCCGGCTGCCGGTGGCCGAGATCCGGCCAGCCGAACTCGGCAACTCCGCCGGGGTCATCGGCGCCGCCGACCTGGCCCGGCGGATCTAGGTGGCCGAACCCGGCGTGCCGCTGCGCGTGCTGTCGTACAACGTCCACGGTCGACGCGACGACACCGCCGCGCTGGCCACCGTGGTGCGCGAGGCGGCACCGGACGTGGTCATCGTCCAGGAGGGACCGCGCCGGTTCCGGTGGCGGGAGAAGTCCGCCGCGCTGGCCGAGTCGTTCGGGCTGGTGGTCGCCGCCGGTGGGCTGCCGTCGCTGGGCAACCTGGTGTTGACCAGCCTCCGGGTGCGGGTGACCGCGACCCGCTGCCGACGCTTCCCGCTCACCCCGGGCCGGCACCTGCGCGGCGCCGCGTACGCCGACTGTCGGGTGGGCGCCTCGGCCCGGTTCACGGTGGCCGGGTCACACCTGTCCACCGATCCGGCGGAGCGTCCCGGCCAGGCCGAGCTGTTCAAGCGGGACCTGACCGCCGCCGCCCACCCGGTGATCGCCGCTGCCGACCTCAACGAGGAACCGGGCGGGCCGGCGTGGCGCACCGTGGCCGACGGGCTGACCGACGCGGCGGTGGCGGCCGACCGGACCGAACGGCTCACCTACTCGTGCGCGAACCCCCGACGGCGCATCGACGCCCTGTTCGTCGACGCGCGGATCACGGTGGTCGACTACGACGTGCTGGACACCCCGCTGACCCGACGGGCCAGCGACCACTTCCCGGTCCTGGTCGACCTGCTGCTGCCCGCCACCGCCTGAGACCGGCCCTGCGCCGGGCTGGACATCCCGCTCCGTTGTGGAGAGGATTTCGCGCGACCCGGCACTCGTGCCGAGACGAAGGAGATCCCCGGTGCCCACCTCCACCGAGCCCGGCCGGCCAGATCCGGAGACGACCACGCTCGCCCGCGGCCACGACGGCCGCCCGGTCTCCGACCGGGGTGACACCGTCTGCGTCATCGGTGCCGGCGCCAGCGGCCTGACCGCCGTCAAGAACCTCGCCGAGCACGGCTTCGGGGTCGACTGCTACGAACGCGAGACCGGCGTCGGCGGCGCCTGGAACTGGCGGCACGACCGCAGCCCGGTGTACGCCAGCACCCACCTGATCTCGTCGCGGCCGTTCACCCAGTTCCCCGACTTCCCGATGCCCGACCACTGGCCGGACTACCCGCACCACAGCCAGCTGCTGTCGTACCTCGAGCGCTACGCCGACCACTTCGACCTGCGCCGGCACATCTGGTTCGGCACCGAGGTGGTGCGGGTCGAGCCGGTCGGCGACGACCGGTGGGACGTCACCACCCGCAGCACCGGGGGCTACGGCCCCGAGCGCACCTCCCGGTACGCCGCCGTGGTGATCGCCAACGGGCACAACTGGTCACCGAAGCTGCCTCGCTACGAGGGGTTGGAGCAGTTCCGCGGCGAGGTCATGCACGCCTCGTCGTACAAGGACTCGGCGCAGCTGCGGGGCAAGCGGGTGCTGGTGGTGGGCGCCGGCAACACCGGCTGCGACATCGCCGTGGAGGCCGCCCAGCAGGCGTCGCGTTGTTGGCACTCCACCCGCCGCGGCTACTGGTACGCCCCGAAGCACGTCTTCGGCCGCCCCGCCGACCAGGTCAATGATCTGCTGCTGGCGCTGCGGGTGCCGCTGCGGGTACGGCAGTGGCTCTACCACCGGACCCTGCGACTGACCGTCGGCGACCTGACCCGCTTCGGCCTGCCGAAGCCGGACCACCGGGTGTACGAGACCCATCCGATCGCCAACAGCCTGCTCGTCTACCACGTGGGTCACGGCGCGATCACCCCGGTACCGGACATCGCGCGGCTCCACCCCCACTCGGTGGAGCTGGCCGACGGCCGGCAGATCGACCCGGAACTCGTCGTCTTCGCCACCGGCTACCTGCCGCGCTTCGAGTTCCTCGACGGCAAGATCCTTGGCGACGACGAGGGGGTTGGCCGGCCCCGGCTGTGGCTCAACGCCCTCGTGCCGGACCATCCCACGCTCGCGGTGACCGGGCTGCTCCAGCCGGACTCCGGCATCTTCCCCCTGGCCCACTGGCAGGCCGTGCTCGTCGCCCGGTTGCTGCGGTTGCGTGCCAGCCGTCCGGAGCGGGCCGCGGCCTTCGCCGCCCGGGTACGCGCCGGGGCCGGCGAGCGCTACTCGGGACAGGTGAAGGATTCGACCCGGCACTGGTTCGAGGTCGGGCACGCCGACTACCTGCGCGCGCTGGAGCGCGCCCTACGCGAGCTGGAGAGCAAGTGACCGAGCGGGTGATGCGCAGTTGGGAGTGGGCACGGCCGGTGCGCCCGGTCCGGCGTGAGGTGCTCGGCGCCGTCCCGGAGTTGGAGGAGGGGCGGCCGCCGCTGCTGTTCGTACCCGGCTTCGGCCATGGTGCCTGGGCGTACGCGGAGAACTGGCTCGGACATGTCGCCGCCCGCGGCTTCGGCGCCTACGCGGTGAGCCTGCGCGGGCACGGCGTCAGCGATCCGGCACCGGAGGCGACCCTGCGGGCGTACGCCCACGATGTGGTCCAGGTGGCGGCGAGCCTGCCGCGCCGGGCAGTGCTGGTGGGGCACGGCGCCGGGGCCCTGGTGGTCGCGCACGCCATGGCCCGCTATCCGGCCCGCGCGGCGGTGCTGGTGGCGCCGGTGTTGGGCAGCTGGGCGACGTTCGGCAACGCGTTGCGTCGCAACCCGCTCGGTACCCTGCCGGCGGTGTTCGGCGCCGGGCTGCGGCTGAACCGCCGGCAGTTGTTCAGCGGTGAGCTGCCCGACGCCGACGCCCGGCGGTACGTCGGGCGGCTGGGGCGGGCAGCCCGGCGCGCCCAGTGGCAGCTGTTGACCGGTGCCGATCCGGAGCCGGCGGTCGGTGACCCGCCCGTGCTGGTGATGGGCAGCCCGGACGACCGGGTGGTGCCGGCCGCCGCGCTGAGCAGCGCCGCGCGGCGGTACGGTTCCGCCCCGCTGCTCTTTCCCGGCATGGGGCACGATCTGATGCTCGACGTCAGGTGGCGGGAGCCGATCGACGCGATCCTCGACTGGCTGGTCAAGGACCCGGCCCGCGACGAGCTCGGCTGAGACGTCGCGTGTGCCCGGCGGGCCGGTCTCAGCCGCCGCCGAGGCGGGCGAGCATCGAACCGCTCTGGTCCAGCGTGGACAGGTAGGAGCGGGCCCAGGCCCGGATGTCGTGCTCGTGCAGGTACGCGCGCATGGATCGCATCCGCTCGCGTACGTCGGCGGGGTCGGCCCGCAACGCGGCGAGCAGACCCTGCTTGAGCCCCTCCAGGTCGTGCGGATTGACCAGGTACGCCTGCGGCAGCTCGGCGGCGGCCCCGGCGAACTCGCTGAGCAGCAGCGCGCCGCTTTCGTCGACCCGGGCGGCGACGTACTCCTTGGCGACCAGGTTCATCCCGTCGCGCAACGGGGTCACCGCCATCACGTCGGCGACCCGGTAGAGCGCGGCCAACTCGGCGCGGTCGAACGGCTGGGTGAGGTAGTGGATGGCGGGCTCACCCACCCGGCCGAACTCGCCGTTGATCCGCCCGACCTCGCGCTCCACCCGGTCCCGGAGGATCTGGTACTGGCTGACCCGCTCCCGGCTGGGCACCGCCACCTGCACCAGCACCGTGTCGCGGACCTTGACGTGCCCACCGGCCAGCAACTCGCTGTACGCCTTGAGCCGCTGCTCGATGCCCTTGGTGTAGTCCATCCGGTCGACGCTGAGGATCACCTGGTCGGGGCTGCCCAGGTCGTGCCGCAGCCGCTGAGCCCGGTCGGCCACGTCCGGGCGGTCGGCCAACGCGGCCATTTCGACGGTGTCGATCGACACCGGGAACGCGCCGATACGCACCACCCGGTCCTCGATCCCGACCCGCCGGTCGGTGGCCGGCAGCCCCAGCACCTTCGTCACCAGCTGGGCGAAATTGTGCGCAGCCTGGGCGCGCTGGAAGCCGACCAGGTCGGCGCCGAGCATCCCGCGCAGCAGCTCGGCCCGGCGGGGCAGCTGCATGAACAGCTCCGGCGGAGGGAATGGCACGTGCAGGAAGAATCCGATGCGCAGGTCGGGCCGGAGGGTGCGGAGCAGCCCCGGCACCAGTTGCAGGTGGTAGTCCTGAACCCAGACCACCGCGCCGGGCTCGGCCACCCGCGCGGTGGCCTCGGCGAACCGCTGGTTCACCCGCTGGTAGGCATCCCACCAGCGCCGGTGGTGCTGGGGCTGCTCGACCGCGTCGTGGTAGATCGGCCAGAGGGTCGCGTTGGCGAAACCCTCGTAGTGGTCGCGCAGGTCTTCGCCGGTGAGCGGCACGGAGTGCATCCGCACTCCGTCGATGTCGGGCAGGGCGGGAGCGGGACCGGTCCCGCCGGCCCAACCGACCCAGGTGGCAGGGGTGTGGCGCAGCAACGGGTGCAGGGCGCTGACCAGCCCACCGGGGCTGCGCCGCCACTCGCAGGCGCCATCGGGGGCCACGCTGTCGTCGATGGGTAGGCGGTTGGCTACCACCACGAGGGAACTTTGTCGCATCTCGGGCATTCCGATCAGCAGGGAAGTGACCGCCACGAGGGAGGAACAACCGGGCAGTCGGCGGGTGACGTGACGTACTGCGGTATTCCTACTGACAGTAAGTTACACCACTGTGACGCCCGTCGACACGGGCGACCGCCGTCCCGGTATCCGGACGGCTACCCTGCGCGGCGGCTCAGACGACGGCGCCGTCGTCCGGGTCGCGGTCGTCGGCGTCGCCCGGCCGCAGCCGCCACACCAGCGTGACGAAACCGGCGAGAATGCCGGTGAAGCCGAGCAACGTCACGATTCCCTGGTCAGCGGGGAGCAGATCGGGGAAGAGGAACAGCACGAAGCCGAGCAGCACGGCGAGGATGCCGGCCAGCGCGAACTTCGACACCCGGGGCAGCGGTGGAGGCGGCGGCGGTACGTAGCGCTCGTCGTCGTCCGGGTCGTCGGGCAACTCCGCGCCGAAGGTGTCCAGGCCGTCCAGCAGTGACGGCCCCTCCCCGTCGCGGGGGCCACGTCCCACCGAGACGCCGGAGATGTCGGCGGCGTACGGCAGCCGGCGCACGCCGGTGGCGGTGGGGCCGGGCTCCTCAGTGCCGGGTCGGGTGGCGGTGGGGCCGGGCTCCTCAGTGCCGGGTCGGGTGGCGGTGGCCGTGCCTCCGCCCCGCCCGGCCGGGTCGTCCACATTCTCGGCGGCGGGCCAGGGATGGTCGCCGGAGTCCGGCGGGGCGTGGAAGCCGGCGATGATCCGCTCCCACTCGGCGTCGATGTCCGGTCCCTCGCTGGCCTGGGCGTCGCCGGTCTCGTCGGCGAGCTGGCTGAGGTAGTCCCGGGCGGTGCTCAGGTGCGAGCGGTCCACGTAGAGCCGGTCCACCGGTCGGGGCGGCACGGTGGTGGTGCGGGTGACCGGGTTCAGGTCGGCCGACGGTTGCAGGTAGGCGGCGATCCCGCCGGCGGCCAGCACGTCGAGCAGGTGCTCGCCGACGCGCGGGTCGACGTCGCCGGCAATGGCGTACTCGCTCGCGTCGAGACCGTTGTCCCGCCGTCCCCGGCGGGCCCCACCCGCTGACACCGACCATCCTCCTCATCGCGCCACCGGCGCGCCCCGCAGCCCTCGGCGCGCCCCCGCACGCCCCGTGCCCTGAATCGTGACACGTCGAGGGCGGGTTCGGGGAGTGCCTTGTGGCGCGGCGTACGGCTGGCCGGAGCGAGGCTCCGGCCGCATTCGACATTTTAACCTTTTTGTACCTATATGCGAACGCCCAGCGGCTCCCGCCCGACGGTGGGATCTCCGCGCGAGGCGGATGGCCGGTCTCTGGTGGAGCGGAAGCCCGGCGCGTCCTCCGGGACCACCCGTCGGGCCGCACCCGAGCAATCGAGTTACAGTAAGATGTGTTTCGGCCGTTGTCGCCGCCCGAAGAAATTTGTAGGCACTGCGCGTCGAGTGTCTGCCGGAGTTTCCCGTCGCCTCGGTCATCTAATGACGGGGACGTGATCTGGTGTTTCAGATGCGGCTGATTCTCCGGCGCTGTCGTCTGTAACGCTCCGTTCTGCCCTTAAGTGGACTTTGGGCCGGCGCTGCTGGTGCCGAAGGAGCACGGTGGGCTCGGTGGGGACCTGCTGACCGCCACCCGGGTGCAACGGGCAATCGGATCCCGGTCGCCGTCGTTGGCTGTTGCTACGACGATGCACCACTGCCGGGGGACGAGGGCAACCCACAGCTTGCGATCGCGGTGGTGCCTGCCACGGCACCCGGGGTGTCGGTGCGGCCATTCTGGAACACCCCGTCGCTCGTCGGAGCGGATACAACGCACTGGCCCGATCACCACCGCTGCCGCTGCGCTCATCGCCGTCGTCTTCATCGGCTTGGCCGCCGGCGACATCTCCATCATCAAGCTCCTGGTGTCGGCCTCGCGCTCGCCATCATCGTCGACGCCACGATCGTTCGGGCCGCCCTCGTCCCGGCGTTCATGCGTCTGGCCGGTCGGGCGAACTGGTGGGCGCCCCGTCCCATTCGGTCGCTGCATCGAACCCTGGGTATCCACCATGGGCCGGCCCAACCCGCCGCCACCGTGTCGGCCGGACCACCAGACGCGCTGCGCGGCGCTGCTGGCTGACCTTCTTCACCGGCACCGGCACCGGAACCATCCCGGTGGACCGCTCCGGCGGCGGGGCCGCCCGCGCCGCGCTGGACACCCAGCTGAACGTGCTGCGGGCCGGCGGCATCGCCGGCATCTACCCGGAGGGCACCCGCTCGCCCGACGGCCGGCTCTACCGGGGCAAGACCGGAGTGGCCCGACCGGCCCGGAGAGCGGTGCGCCGGTCGTGCCGGTGGTGATGCTCAACCTGGACGAGATCCAGCCGCCCGGTCAGCTCATCCCGAAGCTGGCGCGCCGGGCGGCTGGGCCAGAGCGAGCAGCCCCGGTGCGGCGTTGCGGTCGGCGAAGGTGCGCAGCTCGGCCAGGGGCGCGTCGGCCGCCGCAAGGTCAGCGGCGCAGGTCAGTTCGCGGACCGCAAAGGTCAGTGCCAGCATCCGGTCGGTGACGTCGGGGATGCCGGCGTAGGTCTCGGCGGCGGCCAGGTGCAGCTCGGCGGCGTGCCGGTGGTTGTCGTCGGCCCCGGCCAGCGCGCCGGTCACCGTCCGCAACGCCGCCTCCGACCAGGGCGTACGGTGACCAACCTGGTTGAGCATGGTGCCTATCCGGACGGCGGGCTTGCGTCCGGTGAGGCACGCCGCCCAACTGGCCGCGGCGATCCACTCGCCGCTGGCCAGCGCCGGTACCGCCGTCCACGACTCGGCCAGCTCGTCGACCAGCGCGGCGGCCTCGTCGAGGCGGCTCTGTACCGCCCGGCACAACGCCCCCATCGCGAGCATCGTCCAGTGCAGCCGGTGAAAGCCGCTGCGCCGCGCGAAGTCCAATGCGGCGGCCACGTCGTCGCGCGGCGGTGTCCCGGTCGGCGCCCCGTCGGCGGGTGGGCCCGGCGGCACCGGCTGGCCACGCAGCGCCAGCAGGCACGACCGCAGGCCGCGGACCTGCATGTCCCAGCTGCCGGTCGGGGTGTCCACGAACGCCTCGGCGGCGGCGAGCAGCCGGCCGAAGTCCCCCTCGAACCAGGCCCGCATCGCCTCGCTGGAATAGCTGGTGGTCAGGGTCTGCCCGCTCGCGGTACGGGCCGGCACCGCTGAGAGCAGGGCGTTGGAGCGCACCCAGTCGCCCTCCTCGCAGACGGCGTAGGCGAGATTCTGAGTCGCCCGAGGCAGCGCGAGCAACTGACCGGCCCGGCTGAACTCGACGATGCGGTACAACTCGTCGAGCCCGGCACGGTCGCCGGCCTGGTAACGGGCGGTGGCCGCAGTGATCCGGGCGTTGGTGCGGGTCTCGGTCAGCTCAAGTCGTTCGCCGATCGCCGCTGCCGTGTCCGCCGCCGCCACGGCCGGGTCACGCTCGTAGTTGAGCATGTGCAGCCGCCCCAACTCGGCGAAGGCGTCGGCCTTCTGCGGGCTGTCCGGTAGCGGCTCGAACAGCCGTACCGCCCGGTCCAGGCAGGCCAGCGCTGCCGGCCGGTCGGCCCGCAGCCACGCCGCCTGGCCGAGCAGCGTCCAGGCCCGCGCCGCGCACGCCTCGTCGCCGTACGCGAGCAGTCGCTCGGCGAGCGCCTGCACCTGCTCCGGCCCGCCGGTGGAGAGGAAGGCGTTGCCGTCGCGGTGGAACGAGATCTCGGTGCCGAGCAGTTCCAGCTGGAGCCGACCCACCGGATCGGAGTCGTCGGCCAGGCCGAGTGCCCGGGCGGCGTGGCTGGCGGCGGCGTCCAGCCCGTGCAGCGCGTACGCCCGGCGTGCCGCCCGGTGCAGCGTGGCCCGGGCCAGCGCGGCGTAGCGGAGGGTCTCCATGCCCAGCGAGCGGGCGATCTCGTGCGCCGCCCAGCGGTGGTGGGCCAGCACCTCGGCCAGGTCGGTGTCCCGGCTCTGCGACAGCGTGTCCAACCAGTCGGCGGTGCGTTCGTGCCGGGCCACTCGCTCGGTACGGGGCAGCCGCTGATAGCACACGTCGCGGACCAGGACGTGCCGGAAGCGGTACTCCGGCTGACCGGCCATCGTGGAGGCGGCCTGCTCGTGGACGAAGTCCCGTTGCTCCAGCCGGCGCAGGGCACGCTCGACGGACTCGACCGGCTGCCCGACGGCGGCGGCCACCGCACCCGGCCAGAACTGCACCCCGACGACCGCGGCGGCCAGCAGCACCGCCCGGTCCTTGGCGTCGAGCAGGTCGACCCGGTTGGCGATGACCGCGTGCACGCTCTCCGGCATCGGCAGGTCCAGATGCTTCTCCAGCGACCAGCCACGGCCGGACTGCCGCAGCGCCCCCTGCTCGATCAGCATCCGGACGTACTCGTGGGCGTAGAGCGGGTTACCGCCGGCCACCTCGATCAGCGGGGTCAGCAGGTCGGCGGAGAACGCGGCCTGGCCGAACATGTGCGCGTACAACGCGGCGATGCCGGTGTCCCGCAACGGCGGCAGAGCGATGGTGACCGAGCCGGTGATCGTCCCCGCCCAGCTCGGATCCCGGTCGACCAGTTCGGGACGGGCGGTGCACAGCAGCAGCAGCGGTACGTCCCGGGCCGCCGCGCCCAGCAGCTCCACGAAGCGCAGCATCGCGTCGTCGGCCCAGTGCAGGTCCTCGAAGACCAGCACGGTGGGGCGGCGGGCGGCGAGCGCCCGCAGGAACCGCCGCCACGCCGACTCCGCCTCCTCGGCTGGCAACGGGGTGCCGGCCAGCCCGACCAGCGGCCGCAGCGCGTCGGCCACCCGGTCCCGCTCGGCGACGCCGACCAGCTCACCGACGGCGGCGGCCAGCCGTTGCGCGGCGCTGGCCGCCGGATCGGTGTCGAGGATGCCCGCCTCGGCCTTGACGATGTCGGCCAGCGCCGCGAACGTGACGTTCTCACCGAATGGTGGACACCTACCGATCCGCCAGGTCAGTGGCTCGTCCGCCAGCCGACCGGTGTGCCGGTGCAACTCGCGCACCAGCCGGCTCTTGCCGATGCCGGCCCGGCCGAAGACGGTCACCACCTGGGGCCGACGGTCGCGCAGGCTGCGGTGCAGGGCGTTGACCAGCATGCCCAGCTCGTGCTCGCGGTCGATCAGGGGAGTGGTGTCCGGCTCCCGATCGGTGAGCTGCTGGCGAACGGCGGACCGGGCCAGCCACACCTCGGTCGGTGCCGACCGACCGCGCAGGGTGACCGAGGGCTGCTCGTCGTACCGGATGGTGTCCCGGGTCAGCGCGTGCGTGGCACCGTCGACCAGCACCCCGCCGGGCGGCGCCGCCGACTGCAACCGGGAGGCGGTGTTGACCACGTCACCGGCCACGATCGCCTGCCCGCCGTCGCGGGCGGCGGCCACGTCGACGAGCGCCTCGCCGGTCGCCACCCCGACCCGGAAGCGCAACCCGTCGGTGCCGGTGGGGGTGAACCGGGTCAGCACCCGCTGCAACTCCAACCCGGCCCGCACACACCGCAACGCGTCGGTCTCGGTGGCCACCGGCGCACCGAACAGCGCCATCACGGCGTCACCGATGTACTTCTCCACCACCCCGCCGTACTGGCCGACCACCCGGCGGGCAGCGGAGAAGAAGCCGGTCTGCATGCCCCGGACCAGCTCCGGATCGGCCCGCTCCACGTACGGGGTGAAGTCGATCAGGTCGACGAAGAGCACGCTGACCCGGCGACGATCCTCCTGGTTGAGGGTGCCCGGTAGGTCGGTGCCGGCCCGGGGCGCGCCGCAGGAGGTGCAGAAGGCCACGTCCGGCGCGAGCGGGCGCAGGCAGTGCGGGCAGACGGCACCGAGTTCCGCGCCGCAGCCACCGCAGAAGCGGTCGCCCTCGGCGGCGGTACGTCCACAGCGGTCACACTGCGCGGCGATGACACCCTCCAGTGGCAGGCCCCGACGCCCCGGGGCGCAGCATCGAGTATCGCTGTCGGATGCACTGTCAGGTACCGGGCTGTTGGCTTGTGGACACTCGGCCGGGCAGCTGACCACGCTCCGGAACGGCTAGATTCAGGCAACCGATTCGTCGACCGCTGATCAGGGGGACAGCTCCATGGTGTACGTGATGCTGAAGAGCGACTGGACCGACGGTAACGGGACCGCCCACTCCGCGGGTGACTCGGTGGACGTGGACGCCGCCACCCTCGCCCAGTTGCAGGCGCAGGGGATCGTCGGCGAGGTGCCCGGCGGTGGCAAGGACGGTACGGACTGGGTCGGACCGGGTGACACCGAATGGGTCGGGCCGGGCAGCACAAAGCCCTGACCGAGCAGTCACGGGGCGGGGCCGGGTCGATCGTCCCGGCCCCGCCTCGGTCTTCGTCTCCGCCGGCTGCGCGGGGCCGATCAGCGCTCGTTCATGCCGGCGCGGCGGCGCAGCGCGGGCACGTCGGTGACCACGATCCGCCGACCCTCGGTACGCAGCCAACCCCGGTTCGCGAACGAACCGATCGCCTGGTTGACGCTCTGCCGGGAACCGCCGGCCATCTCGGCGAGCTGGCTCTGGTTCAGCTCGATCGTGATCATCGGGGCCTGGCTCTCACCGGCGAGCCGGACCAGCGTCTTTGCCACCCGGCCCGGTAGGTCGAGGAAGACGTGGTCGGCGTTCTGCTCGGTGAGCCGACGGATCAACGCACCGAGGGACCGCATCACCGCGTCGAGGATGCGCGCGTTCGAGTGCACCAGCTCCATGAACGCCGGCCGGGACAAGGCCAGCGCGGCAGTGTCCTCGATCGCCTCGGCCGAGGTCGACCGGGTCGAGGCGTCCAGCAGGGAGACCTCACCGAGCACGTCCGGCGGACGCATCACGGTCAGGATCGCCCGTTCGCCGGTGGGTGCGGTCCGGAACACGGCCACCGCGCCCCGCCGCAGGATGATCAGCGATTCGCCCGGGTCGTTCTCCACGAACAGCAGCTGACCCTTGCGGTACGTCCGGGGCACCGCTGCGGCGACCACCCGTTGGCGTACCTCCGGTTCGAGCCCGGCGAACATGTCGACGCCGGTGAGCGCGTCGCCCGGCTCCGGCAGGCGCATCTCCACGGCCCCACCCCTCCCCGGTCAAGGACCCCAAGTCGCTCACCCGGGCGAGCCTGGCGGCCCTGACGAGGTGATCCGACACCCGTGCGGCGTCCGGCAGCGGTAACACATCAGATCATGACGGTCCGGTCGCTTGCTGTACACCCCTCAAATCACTTCCGTGACCGGTTCGAGCTGGGGCGTGACCTCCGGGCGGACCATGGAAGCGCTCCCGGTGTCGCCGACCCGATGCACGGGCCGCAGTGACCGTCCGCGAGGATGGTCGCGATGGCCTACCGCTACTTTTACGACTGCGAGTTCATCGAGGACGGCCGGACCGTCGAACTGGTCTCGATCGGCGTCGTCGACGAGCACGGCCGCGAGTTCTACGCGGTCTCCACCGAGTTCGACGCGTCCCGGGCGGTGCCCTGGGTGCGCCGCAACGTGCTGGACAAGCTGCCCTCCCCGGCCGACCGGGCGTGGCGGTCCCGCGAGCGCATCCGCGACGACCTGTACGACTTCCTCGTCGAGCCGATCCGGGGCCGCACCGGCGAGGAGGTGGAACTGTGGGCCTGGTACGCCGCGTACGACCACGTGGCGCTGGCGCAGCTGTGGGGCGCGATGCCGGCGCTGCCCCGGGAGATCCCCCGGTACACCAAGGAGCTGCGGCAGCTGTGGGACGAGCGGGGCCGGCCCCCGTTGCCGAACGCCGCGGCGGCCCGGCACGACGCGCTGGTCGACGCCCGGCACAACCTGGCCCGGTGGCGGGCGATGACCGGTTCGTGAGATTCGCTTATTCGGTGGTTTGACCCGTGCTGTCCCGGGCACCGGTTCGCCGACGGGCCGAGGCGAGGGAGTGCCGGCGTGGGCAGGCGCAGGGGAGTTTCGACGTGAGCGGCGGGGTGATCGGTGGCCGGCAGGCCCGGACCCGGATCACCGAGCTGATCCGGGCCGCGCGGATCTGCACCCTGACCACGATTTCCCTTGATGGTCGGCTGGTGGGCCGGCCGATGACGCTGCAACGGGAGGAATTCGACGGGCAGCTGTGGTTCTTCGCGTACGCCGGCTCGGCGGCCGTCCGGCAGGTGCGGGTCAACCCCGAGGTCGAGCTGAGCCTGCACGACCCGCAGGCGCAGGTCCGGGCCTCTATCACCGGCAGCGCCCGGGACGACCCTGACCAGGCGCGCGCCGAGCGGCTGTGGCACCCCGGACTGGCCTCCTGGTTTCCGGACGGTCCGGCCACGCAGGGTCTCACGCTGGTCGCCGTGCGCCCCACGGCCGCGCGGTGCTGGGACGCCCGGGGTGGTCGGGTCGAGCTGATCGGATCGGTCGGCGCAGCGTCCGGCGGTGGGTCTTCGGCCGATCGCCGGGAGGACGGCTACTGACCGGTAGTGGGGCGCGGTGTGGTCCGTACCGAGGGGCGACTACAGTTCGTAGGGACGGCCCGCCCCGGGCCGGCAACGGTGCCGAGGGTCCGCGCTGACACATATCCTGGGGCTTGATCGGGCTTGACCAGATGCTCCCCAGGAGGATGAGCAAATCATGCGTATTGGCGTGCTCACCGGCGGCGGCGACTGCCCGGGTCTCAACGCGGTCATCCGGGCGGTGGTCCGTAAGGGCGTCGCCAGCTACGGCCACGAATTCGTCGGCTTCCAGGACGGTTGGAAGGGTCCGCTCGAGGGGCTGTCCCGCCCGCTCGGCATCGCGGAGGTCCGCGGCATCCTGCCCCGGGGCGGCACGATCCTCGGCTCCTCCCGGACCAACCCCTTCAAGATCGAAAACGGCGTCGAGCGGATCAAGGACAACCTGGCGACGCAGGGCGTCGACGCCCTGATCGCCATCGGCGGTGAGGACACCCTCGGTGTCGCCACCAAGCTCCACGAGCTGGGCGTCAACGTCATCGGCGTGCCGAAGACCATCGACAACGACCTCGGCGCGACCGACTACACGTTCGGCTTCGACACCGCCGTCAACATCGCCATGGAGGCGATCGACCGACTGCACACCACCGCCGAGAGCCACCACCGCACCCTGGTGGTCGAGGTGATGGGCCGGCACGCCGGCTGGATCGCCCTGCACGCCGGCCTGGCCGGCGGCGCCAACGTGATCCTGCTCCCCGAGCGCAACTTCGACGTCGAGCAGGTCGCCGGCTACGTCGAGAAGCGCTTCCAGCACCAGTACGCCCCGATCGTCGTGGTCGCCGAGGGCGCCCAGCCGCTGGAGGGCCAGATGGTCCTGCAGAACCAGGAGTTGGACGCGTTCGGTCACGTCCGGCTCGGCGGCATCGGCCAGTGGCTGGCCGAGCAGCTGGAGGCGAAGACCGGCAAGGAGGCCCGCACGGTCGTGCTCGGCCACATCCAGCGCGGCGGCACCCCCACCGCGTTCGACCGGGTGCTCGCCACCCGGCTGGGCCTGCAGGCCATCGACGCCGTCCACGAGGGCGACTGGGGCAAGATGGTCGCGATGCAGAGCACCGACATCGTCCGCGTCCCGCTCGCCGACGCCACCGCCGAGCTGAAGACCGTGCCGATCGAGCGGTACGCCGAGGCCGAGGTCTTCTTCGGTAGCTGATCGTCTCTCCGGCGTCGCGGCCGGGCCGCCGGGCCCGCCGCGACGCCGGCCCACGAAGGGGGTACGCCAGGTGTCAGCCGGGGCGCACACGGTCGCGGTGATCGGGGCGGGCAAGATCGGCGAGCTGATGCTCTCCGGGCTGCTGCGGTCCGGCTGGCCGGTGGACCGGCTGCTGGCCACCGCCCGCCGCCCGGCCCGCGCCGAGGAACTGGCCGCCCGCTACGGCGTACGGGTGGTGGACAACCTCACCGCCGTGGACGAGGCCGAGGTGCTGGCCGTCTCGGTGAAGCCGCAGGACGCCGCCGCGCTGCTGGACGAGATCGGCCCCAAGGTGCCGCCCGGCAAACTGCTGATCTCCCTCTGCGCCGGCCTGCCCAGCAGCTTCTTCAGCCGCCGACTGCCCGAAGGCACGCCGGTGGTGCGGGTGATGACCAACACCCCGGCACTGGTCGACCAGGCGATGACCGCGATCTCGGCCGGCGCGTACGCCACCGGCGAGCACCTGGCGCTGGCCGAGGAGATGTTCAAGCCGCTCGGCGCGACCATCCGGGTGCCGGAAACCCAGCAGGACGCCGTGACGGCCCTCTCTGGCTCCGGCCCGGCCTACTTCTACCTGCTGGTCGAGGCGATGACCGACGCCGGCATCCTGCTCGGCCTGCCCCGTCAGGTCGCGCACGACCTGATCGTGCAGACCGCGATCGGCTCGGCGGTGATGTTGCGCGACTCCGGCGAGCACCCGGTGAAGCTGCGCGAGGCGGTCACCTCGCCCGCCGGCACCACCATCTCCGCGATCCGCGAGTTGGAGAACCACGGCGTACGCGCCGCCCTGCTGGCAGCCCTGGAGGCCGCCCGCGACCGCGCCCGCCAACTAGCCGCCCAAGCCGAATAACCCCACCCCACCCCACCCCACCCCACCCGTCCTTTCGGCGGCGTTGATCATGAGGTTAGCGGCAGAAGTCGATCTTTGAACTGCCGCTAACCTCATGATCAACGGAGGCGGGCGCTTTCGGTGTACCGGAGTGGGTGGGGGGTCGGGGTGGGGGCGGGGTGGCGCATACTGGCGCGGTGTTCACTCTCGCCCAGGCCCGGCACCTCGCGGCCACCCTGCATCCCCGGATCGACGAGCTGATCCGGGTCCGTGCCGACCTGGCCGAGTTGCAGGCCGACCTGGCCGCCCACGGGCTCAGCGCACTCGGCGGCCGGGCCGAGGTCAAGGGCCTGGAGGCCCGGCTGTACGCGGTCCTCGAAGAGATTCAGCAGCACGGCATCGAGGTCAAGAGCGTGGCACCGGTGCTGCTCGACTTCCCCGGCGAACGCGAGGGCCGACAGGTGCTCTGGTGCTGGCTTGAGGGTGACAGCGACGTGCGCTGGTACCACCGCGCCGACTGCGGCTTCGCCGGCCGCCGCCCGATCTGATTTGGGTACGGTGGCGGGCGATCGCGAGGGTAGGGCCGCGACGATGCCAAGTCGGTCGAGGCCCAGGCCGAGACGAGCAGACGGCTAGGCTCTGCCGGTGAGTGACGCGCGACGGGCGACCGTGGACGACGCCCGGGAACTGGTCCGGCTACGGACGGTCATGTTGGGCGCGATGAGCGGTGCGCCGCCGGAGCCCGGCGAATGGCAGCACAGCGCCTTGCGTACGCTCCGGCGGCAGTTGCCGGACCCGGAGGCCGACCTCGCCGCCTACGTGGTGGATGCGCCGGGGTGGCCCGGAACGCTTGCCGCCTGTGCGGTCGGGGTGGTCGATCTGCGGCTCGGGGGGCCGGCGGATCCGAGCGGCCGGTTCGGGTACGTGTTCAACGTGGCGACCGATCCGGCGTACCGTCGTCGGGGTTTCTCGCGGGCCTGCCTGGTGGCGTTGCTCGGCTGGTTTGCCGAGCGCGACGTCTGCACGGTGGATCTGAAGGCTAGCCCGGAGGGCGAGCCGCTCTACCGGGAGCTTGGCTTCCGTCCCACGTCGATGGCCGCGATGCGGCGAGGCGGGCTCTGATGTCCGCCTTGGCGTCGAGCGAGGATGCCGAGCTGCGGCCGCTGAACCCGTGGCACGCCGAGGAGTTCCTGGCCGACCTGGACCGGGCACGGCAGCACATCGCACCGTGGGTGTCGCCGTCCTTCGTGGCCACCGACCTCGACGGGGCGCGGCACGTGCTCAAGCGTTATGCCGACAGGTGGGCCCGCGACGACGGGGGTATCTGGGGCATCTGGTGGGGCGGCGAGCTGGTCGGCGGCGTGCTGCTGGTGTCGCTCAGCACGGCGTCCGGGGTGTGCGAGGCGGGTTGCTGGCTGGAACCGGCCGCCGAGGGCCGGGGTCTGGTGACCAGGGCGGTCGAACGGCTGGTCGACTGGGTGCTTGTCGAACGTGGACTGCACCGGGTCGAGTGGCGGACCGACGCCGGCAACGTACGCAGCATCGCGGTGGCCCGCCGGCTGGGCATGCGGCGCGACGGTGTGCTGCGCGAGGTGTTGCCCGGCCCGGACGGCCGGATCGACCTGGAGATCTGGTCCCTGCTCGCCCCCGAGTGGCGGGCCCGGGGCGCCAGCGTCCTGTCGATCCGGGACTCCGGCGGTGTGGCTCCTGACAAATAGTTCGGCCGCCGGTGGCGGGGCGGTTTGCCCCCGCCACCGGCGGCCGATCGTACCGAGGACGGGTCAGGAGGTGACGTCAACCGTCCCGACGTAGTCCGGGTTGGCCTTCAGCCACTCCTCGACGGCCTTCTCCTCGTCGTCCTTGTGCACGTTGAACATCAGGTCCTCGAGCGTGCCGAGCTGCTGGTCGTCCATCTTGAACTTCTTCAGCATCTCGGTGACCTCGGGGAAGTCCGCGCCGAAGCCCTCACGTGCCAGCGTGTTGATCTCCTCGGCCCCGCCGAGCGTGCCCTTCGGGTCCGTCAGGTCCTTCAGCGGGTAGTTCGCGTAGGCCCAGTGCGGGTGCCAGAGGGTCACCACGATCGGCTTCTGGTCCTTGATCGCGCCATCCAGCGCGGCCAGCATGGCTGGCGTCGACGACGTCTTCAGGGTGAGCTTGCCGGCCAGGTCGTACTCCGGGATGACCTTGTCCTGGGTGGCGGCGGTCAGGCCGGCACCGGGCTCGATCCCGATGATCTCGCCGCCGAAGGCGTCGGCGTTGGCGGCCAGGTCTTCCAGCGAGTTGACGTCGCTGACGTACTCCGGCACCGCGATGCTCAGGCTGGCGTTGTCGTACCAGACGCCGACCTTCTCGATCTTGTCGCCGTACTCCTTCATGTAGTCGGCGTGGGTCTGCGGCAGCCAGCTGTCGAGGAAGAGGTCGATGTCCCCCGTCGCCAGGCCCTGGTAGACGATCCCCGCCTCGACGTTCTTGAGCTCGACGTCGTAGCCCTTCTCCTCCAGCAGGTTCTTCCAGAGGTAGGAGGCGGCGATGGCTTCGTCCCAGGCCATGTAGCCGATGGTGATCTGCTTGTTGTCGCCGGCGGAGTTGCCGGAGTCGCCGTCGTCGCCGCAGGCGGCGACGCCGGTCAGCGCCAGGGCGGCGGTGGCCGCAAGCGCGACCCGGCGCACCAATTTACTGCTCCACATGTGGAGTTTCCTTCCCTTGTTGCGGTGAACCGGCGGAACTCGCGGTAGCGAGGCAGGGCGCCGGCAACCGGTGACTTCCCCGCGTGGGTCAGGACGGAGGGTCAGGCCTGTTGCATGGCGCGTTGCGCCTTCGCGGAGGCGGTACGCGCGCCGATCGAATCGGTGAGGCGGTCGAGGACCACCGCCAGGATCACCACGGCGATGCCGCCCTCGAAGCCCGCGCCGACCTGGACCCGGGCGAGCGCCGTCATGATCACCTCACCGAGCCCGCCGGCGCCCACCATTCCGGCGATGACCACCATCGACAGGGCCAGCATGATGACCTGGTTGACGCCGGTCATGATGGTCGGCAGGGCCAGTGGCAGTTTGGTCCGCAGCAGGATCTTCCACGGCGACGCGCCGAACGCCTCGCCGGCCTCGATGACCTCGCGGTCGACCTGGCGCAGGCCCAACTCGGTCAGGCGTACCCCGGGCGGCATGCTGAACACCACGGTGGCCAGCACGCCGGGCACGGCGCCGACGCCGAAGTAGAAGATGGCCGGGATCAGGTAGACGAACGCGGGCATCGTCTGCATCAGGTCCAGCACCGGCCGGACGACTGCCGAGACCCGGCGGCTCTCCGCGACGAGAATGCCCAGCGGTACGGCGAACAGCAGGGCGATTCCGCTGGCGACGAGGACCAGCGCCAGCGTACTCATCGTCTGTTCCCAGATCGGCAACCCGGCCACCAGGCCGAGTCCGAGCGTGGTGCCGAGTCCGAACTTCCAGCCCCGCAGCCACCAGCCGAGGCCGGCGAAGATCAGTACCATGACGATCGCCGGGGGTGCGGTCAGCAGGTCCACCAGCGGCTCGACAAGCGAATCGACGGCGGAGGCGATGCCGTCGAAGACGGCGGACAGATGATCCCTGGACCAGTCGACGCCGACCTTGAACGCGTCGCCGATCCGCACGTACGGCAGCAGGTCATCGATACTGTCGGCGCTGTTCATGCGGGCTCTCCCGTCAGCCGGACCGATGGGTCGGCAACCACCTGGGCCGGCACCTCCGCGGTCGGGTCACCGTTTCCGGTCGGTGCCGTGCCGGCCGTTCCGACGGCCCGGGTCGGGTCAGTGGTCGGCGACGTGCCTGCCTTGTCGGCAGGCCCGGGGGTGGCGGTGGTCTCGCCGGTGTCGGTGCTGAGGTTGCCCAGGGCGCTCAGCAGGGTGACCCGCGGAATCACGCCGGCGAGCCGTCCTGCGCTGTCGACCACGGCGACCGGTGCCGGGCTCTGGGCAGAGGCGGCGAAGATGTCGGCCACCGGCGTCGTGTCCTCGACCGTGTGGGCGTACTCGGTCGACACGATCTCCTGGAGGTTCTTCCGGCCGTCCCGGACCGCCTGGGTGGCGGCGTCGGCGGTCACGGTGCCCAGGTAACGCTTGTCCCGGCCGGTGACGTAGACGGCCGACGTCTGGGTCTCGCGCAGCACCCGGGCGGCCACCCGTGGGCCGGAGTTCACGTCCACGACGCCGAGCGGTCGCTCCATGACCGCCGACGCGGTGAGGATCCTGGTCCGGTCGACGTCGGCGACGAATCGGGCGACGTAGTCGTTGGACGGGTCGGTGAGGATCTCCTCGGCGGTGCCGATCTGGACGATCCGACCAGCACGCATGACCGCGATGCGGTCGCCGAGGCGCATCGCCTCGTTGAGGTCGTGCGTGATGAACACGATCGTCTTGCCGAGCTCGGCCTGTAGCCCGAGCAACTGGTCCTGCACCTCGCGGCGGATCAGCGGATCGAGCGCGGAGAAGGCCTCGTCCATGAGCATGATGTCGGTGCCGGCGGCGAGCGCGCGGGCCAGGCCGACGCGCTGGCGCATGCCGCCGGAGAGCTCCTGCGGCAGCTTGTCCGCTGAGCCGTCGAGGCCGACCATCCGGAGCGCCTGCAGCGCCTTCTCCCGGCGCTCGGCGCGAGGCAGGCCCGCGATCTCCAGCGCGTAGCCGGCGTTGTCCAACACCGACCGGTGTGGCTGGAGCGCGAAGTGCTGAAAGACCATGCTGATCTTCTCACGGCGCAGCTTCCGTAGCGCGGCTGGCTTGAGCTTGGTGATGTCGACCCCGTCGATTTCGACCGTGCCGTGCGTGGGGGACAGCAGCCCGTTGAGCATCCGGATCAGGGTGGACTTCCCCGAGCCGGACAGGCCCATGACCACGAAGATCTCGCCGCGTCTGACCTCGAAGTTCGCGTCGACGACCGCGGCCGTGACCGGTAGTCCTGCCAGCTTCTCGTCCCGGTCCGCGTTGTTACGGAGAATCGCCGCCGCCTTGTCGGCGCGGCTCCCGTAGACCTTGTAGAGGGATTTCACTCTGAGTACGGACACGGTCTCCATCCAAGGGGCATACGGTACGCCGCCAATCCCGGGCGGCGTACGCAGGCGCGAATCTATCGACAATCTGTCCTGCCGTGGGCCTGCCGGACTCGGGGTAGCCCCAGGTCAGCGAGCCTCGACACTACCCGAGAATTTTCTGGGAATGGCAAACCCCGCAGCCCCGGCCGGTGGGGCACAGCGGCACGAGACATAGCGGTGTATGTCGATGTTGTTTCGGCTTGGAAATTGGCGGACGACGTCGATTTCTGGTAGCGGGCAGCGGGTGGCTGGCGGGCCCTCACATGCCTGACACTCCGGACGTCGTGGTCCATATCGACACCGGAATGATCACGTTTCGCCGCCATGACGATGTCGGATGGTTTCTCCGCGCGGGTTGGCTCCAGGTGCCCGCCGAGTCCGGTAGTGCCGTTTTCTTGGTTGGTGGCGCACCATTTTTCGGTGTGGTCCGCGCCTCGGTCTGGCGACTCGTCTCGTGCCCGTCAATCCCGGCTCGCTCGATAAGTCACGAGATCTACATGGAATCTCCATGGAGCCGAGACGAAATCTCCACGGGATCTACACGTCCCCGGCGGCATCTGATTCCGGTGGACGGCGGAACCGGAAACGTACGTCGTCGATCATGCAGTCCGGGCTGGTCCGAAAGGGTACGAAAGCTCAAAAAAGAGCTACCGCAACTGCATGATCGGCGAGACGGCGGCTGGTTACCCGGGGAGGTGCTTGTCGATGGTGGCGCGCAGGGCGGGGTCGTCGGGGATGACGGTGGGAGCGAAGCGGGCGGCGACGGAGCCGTCGGGCGCGATGAGGAACTTCTCGAAGTTCCATCGGACGTCGCCGGTGTGACCGTCGGCGTCGGCGGTGTCCACCAGGGCCGCGTACAGGGGGTGGCGGTCGGGGCCGTTGACGTCGACCTTCTCCGTGATCGGGAAGGTCACCCCGTAGTTGACCTGGCAGAACTCGCTGATCTCCGCCGCGCTGCCCGGCTCCTGGCCGGCGAACTGGTTGCACGGCACGCCGAGCACGGTCAGCCCACGGACGGCGTACCCGTCCTGCAGGGCCTGTAGCCCCGCGTACTGCGGGGTGAGGCCGCAGCGCGAGGCGACGTTGACGATCAGCAGGGCGCGTCCGCGGTACTGCGCGAGGTCGGCCGGGCCACCGGCGAGGGCGCCGATCGGGATGTCAAAGACGGTCATGCCACCGAGGCTAGTGCGGCGCCGATGAGCGGGGTGATCCGGTCGGGGTGAAGTTACCAACCGGTACCCGACCTCTGACCGGCGGTGACGTCGGGGGAGTCCAATCTGGCCTCCTCGACGAATCGAAACATGGACATCTTGACGAAGCGGTGGCGTGTGAGTAGCGTCTCCTCATCCTTTTGGAAAGTTTCCTAACTGTTTGGAGACGCCACATGAAGAGATCGCTTCGCCGGGCCCTCTGGGTCGGCGCCGTGGTCGCGGTGACCGTCGCCACGGTCCCGATGGCCTCGGCGTTCGGCGCCGGAAGCGTGACCGCCTCGTTCACCCGGGCGTCGGACTGGGGTACGGGTCACGAAACGCGGGTCACCATCACCAACGGGTCGGACGCCAGCGTCAGCACCTGGCGCATCGAATTCGAGCTGCCGTCGGGCACCAGCATCGGCAGCTCCTGGGACGCCGACGTCACCCGCAACGGCAACCGCTATGTGGCGGTCAAGAAGAGCTGGGCCGGTGCGCTGGCCCCGGGCGCCTCCTTCAGCTGGGGCTACAACGGCACCGGCGCGTACCGGGCGCCGCTGAACTGCACCATCAACGGCGCGTCGTGCGGCGGCGGCAGCACGCCGCCGACCACCACCGCACCGCCCACCACGACCCCGCCCACGACCACGCCACCCACGACCACGCCGCCGACCACCACGCCCCCGAACCCGGGCGCGCAGAAGGTGGTCGGCTACTTCGCCCAGTGGGGCGTCTACGCCCGCAACTACCACGTGCGGAACATCCACACCAGCGGCTCGGCCGCGAAGTTGACCCACATCCTGTACGCCTTCGGCAACACCACGGGCGGCCGGTGCACCATCGGAGACAGCTACGCCGACTACGAGAAGGCGTACACCGCGGCGGAGAGTGTCGACGGGGTCGCCGACACCTGGGACCAGCCGCTGCGCGGCAGCTTCAACCAGCTGCGCAAGCTCAAGAAGATGTACCCGCACCTCAAGGTGATCTGGTCGTTCGGTGGCTGGACCTGGTCCGGCGGCTTCACCCAGGCCGCGCAGAACCCGACCGCCTTCGCCGAGAGCTGCTACAACCTGGTCGAGGACCCGCGCTGGGCCGACGTCTTCGACGGCATCGACATCGACTGGGAGTACCCCAACGCCTGTGGCCTGACCTGTGACGCCAGCGGCCCGAACGCGTTCAAGAACGTGGCCGGCGCGCTGCGTGCCCGGTTCGGCTCGAACAACCTGGTCACCGCCGCGATCACCGCCGACGGCAGCAACGGCGGCAAGATCGACGCGACCGACTACGCCGGTGCCGCCACGCACCTCAACTGGATCATGCCGATGACGTACGACTACTTCGGCGCCTTCAACGCGCAGGGCCCCACCGCCCCGCACTCGCCGCTGTACTCGTACTCCGGCATCCCGCAGCAGGGCTTCTGGTCCGACGCGGCGATCCAGAAGCTCAAGAGCAAGGGCATCCCGGCCAACAAGCTGCTGCTCGGCGTCGGCTTCTACGGCCGTGGCTGGACCGGGGTCACCCAGTCCACGCCGGGCGGCACCGCCACCGGGCCGGCACCGGGCACCTATGAGCAGGGCATCGAGGACTACAAGGTGCTCAAGAACACCTGCCCGGCCACCGGCACCGTCGCCGGCACGGCGTACGCCAAGTGCGGCAGCAACTGGTGGAGCTACGACACCCCGTCGACCATCGGCGGCAAGATGACGTACGCCAAGAACCAGGGCCTCGGTGGCGCCTTCTTCTGGGAGCTCTCCGGTGACACCAGCAACGGTGAGCTGATCGGCGCCATCAAGGGCGGCCTCGGCTGAGCCGACGGTCGACGCACCACCCACACGACGGGGAGGGGCCCCGCACCGGCCCCTCCCCGTCCGGCGTGCCCGGGGTCGATCTCGATGTCCGGCCGGCGATGTGACAGACTCGCCGCTCGACTGTGTCTCGATGTCCGGCGTCGAGGGAGGTGACGATGCGGGTCAGGTGCCAGCGTCCGGCGGGCGTCGTCGTGCTGCTAGCCACCGTGCCCTTCGCGCTGGTCGGCTGTGGGCTCGTCGGTGGTGAGACCGAGGCGGAGCAGCCGGGGCGGGCACCGGCCGAGGAGGCCACCCTGAAGTCCCGCGAGCGGGTCCAGGCGTACCTCGACGCGATGGCCGCCAAGGACGTGGCGGCCGGGCGCAGCCAACTCTGCGCGGTGCTGCACGAGGCGTTCGACGCCGCCGCCACCGATCCGAACGGCGACTTCGCCGACCACTTCGAGGTGTCGAAGTCCGAGATCACCGACATCCGACCCGGCCCGTCCGGGCAGGAGGTCAGCACTGCGGTAACGGTGACCGTCGGCAGGAAGAAGGCGTCCCGCCCGCTGCTTTTCACCGTCACCCGCGACGGGCTCGACTGGTGCATCTCCGACGAACGGCCCGGCGCGCGCGGCCCGGCCCCGACACCCACGCCCTGAACGGCGTCACCCACGCAGGTCGTCCATCTACCGGAACCCGGCCCCTCGCCGGTGGCCCACCCGGCCGGTCGCCGTACGCTGAATACCATGCGCCATGAGTGGCATCAGTTGAGTCATCCGGCGGTGGGCAGCCCGGTGCTGCAGACCAGCCGCCCGACCGTCGACTCTGCCGAGGACGAAGCCCTCGGCCTGGACCGCTGGCGGGGGCTGCCGCGCGCCCAGACCCCACCCTGGCCCGACGAGGCCCAGGTCGCCGAGGTCTGCAAGGTGCTCGACACCGTGCCGTCGGTGGTCGCCCCCTACGAGGTCGATCAGTTGCGCCAGCGTCTGGCGTTGGTCTGCGAGGGCAAGGCGTTCCTGTTGCAGGGCGGTGACTGTGCGGAGACCTTCGCCGACAACACCGAGAGTCACCTGCTGGCCAACGCCCGCACGCTGTTGCAGATGGCCATCGTGCTGACCTACGGCGCGTCGTTGCCGGTGGTGAAGGTGGCCCGGGTCGCCGGGCAGTACACCAAGCCCCGATCGCTTCCGACCGACGCGCGGGGCCTGCCGGCCTACCGCGGCGACATGATCAACTCGCTGGAGGCCGCACCGGAGGCGCGGGTCGCCGACCCGCAGCGCATGATCAGGGCGTACGCGAACTCGGCCGCCGCCATGAACATGTTGCGGGCGTACCTGGCCGGTGGGCTGGCCGACCTGCACGCGGTGCACGACTGGAACAAGGGCTTCGTGCGCAACTCGCCGGCCGGCGAGCGGTACGAGGCGATCGCCCGGGAGATCGACCGGGCCCTGGCGTTCATCCGCGCCTGCGGGATGACCGAGGACGACGCGTTGCGCACGGTCACCCTGTACTGCTCCCACGAGGCCCTGGCGTTGGAGTACGACCGGGCGTTGACCCGGGTTTCCGGTGGCCGGCCGTACGGGCTCTCCGGGCACTTTCTCTGGATCGGTGAGCGCACTCGGCAGATCGACGGGGCGCACATCGACTTCATCTCCCGTATCGCCAACCCGATCGGGGTCAAGCTCGGCCCGACCACCACCCCGGACGAGGCGATCGAGCTGTGCGAGAAGCTGAACCCGGACAACATCCCTGGCCGGCTCACGCTGATCAGCCGGATGGGCAACCACAAGGTCCGCGACGCCCTGCCGCCGATCGTGGCCAAGGTGACCGCCGCCGGAGCCAAGGTGGTGTGGCAGTGCGACCCGATGCACGGCAACACCCACGAGTCGTCCAACGGCTACAAGACGCGCCACTTCGATCGGATCGTCGACGAGGTGCTGGGCTACTTCGAGGTGCACCGTGGCCTGGAGACTCACCCCGGCGGTCTGCATGTCGAGTTGACCGGTGAGGACGTCACCGAGTGCCTCGGCGGCGCTCAGGGCATCGCCGATCTCGATCTGCCCGGCCGCTACGAGACCGCCTGTGACCCCCGGCTGAACACCCAGCAGTCGCTGGAGCTGGCCTTCCTCGTCGCGGAGATGCTCCGTGGCTGACGCGAGGAGTGAGCTTGCGAGCCCCGCAGTCGGCGGCCGAAGGGTTGCTCCGTGGCTGACGCGAGGAGTGAGCTTGCGAGCCCCGCAGTCGGCGGCCGTGAGGGCTACTGTGCCTGACCTGGTCGACCTGCGTTCGGACACGGTGACCCGGCCCACTGCCGCGATGCGGGAGGCCATGGCCGGCGCCGAGGTGGGTGACGACGTCTACGGCGAGGACCCGACGGTGCAGGCCCTGGAGGTCGAGGTCGCCGCGATGTTCGGGCACGAGGCGGCGTTGTTCTGCCCGAGCGGGTCGATGGCCAACCAGATCGCCCTGCAACTGCTGGTGCCGCCCGGCTCGGAGCTGCTCTGCGACGCCGACGCGCACGTGGTCACGTACGAGATGGGGGCCGCCGCCGCGTATGGCGGGGTCACCTCGCGGACCTGGCCTGCGGTGGGCGCCCAGCTCGACCCCGACGTGGTCGCCGGCATGGTGCGTCCCGACGGCTACTGGGCGGTGCCCACCCGGGCGATCGGGGTGGAGCAGACCCACAACCGTGGTGGCGGTGGGGTGATTCCCCTCGACGCGCTGCGCGAGCTGCGTCGGGTCGCGGACGCCGGGCAGTTGGCGCTGCACTGCGACGGTGCTCGGATCTGGCACGCGCACGTCGCCGACGGGGTGCCGCTGGGCACCTACGGCGCGTTGTTCGACACCCTGTCGGTCTGCCTGTCCAAGGGGCTCGGCGCGCCGGTCGGATCACTGGTCGTGGGCGCTGCCGATCGGATCGAACGGGGCCGGGTGATCCGTAAGCGGATGGGTGGTGGGATGCGCCAGGCCGGCATCCTGGCCGCCGCCGGCCGGCACGCGCTGGCCCACCATATCGACCGGCTCGCTGAGGATCACGCGAAGGCGGCCCGACTGGCGGAGGCGGTCGCCCCGTTCGGGGTGCTGGCCACCACGGTACGCACCAACATCGTTCCGCTGGACCTGACCAAGGCCCCGCTGGACGCGCCCACGCTGGCCGCCGCCACCCGCGCCGAGGGCGTACTGATCTCGGTGCTCGGCCCCCACACCGCCCGCCTGGTCACCCACCTGGACGTCAGCGACACCCAGGTCGACCAGGCCATCACCACCCTCACCCACATCCTCCGCCGCTAACCCACCCCCTACCCCCCACCCCCGTTGATCATGAGGTTGGCGGCGATCTCGATCTCTGTGAGTGCCGCCAACCTCATGATCAACGGGGCGGGAGGGTAAGGGGTGGGAGGTTAGGGGTGGAGGCGGCGGAGGGTGGTGATGTCGGCGGCGTGGCCCTCGTGGCGTTCGGTGGGGGTCTCGACGAGGATCGGGACACCGGCGGTGGCGGGGTGACGCATCAGCTCGGCGAAGGCGGGCTCGCCGATCATGCCCTTGCCGATGTTCTCGTGCCGGTCCCGGGTGGAACCGCACAGGTCCTTCGAGTCGTTCGCGTGTATCAGCCGTAGCCGGTCCGCCCCGACGGCGGTCACCAGGGCATCCAGCGTCGCGGCCATCCCGCCCTCGGCGGCCAGGTCGTGCCCGGCCGCCCAGGCGTGGCAGGTGTCGAAGCAGACCCCGAGCTGCGGATGCCGGTCCACCGCGTCGAGGTACGGGCCGAGCTGCTCCACCCGACAGGCAAGTGACCGGCCGCCCCCGGCGCTCGGCTCGACCAGCAGCATCGGGCCGCCCGTGTCGGCGGTCGAGTCGAGCAGCGGCAGCAGCGACTCGCGTACCTGCCGCATGGCCGCGTCGGCGTGCCCGGCGTCCACCGCACTGCCGGCGTGGAAGACCACCCCACGGGCGCCGATCGCGGCACCTCGGCGCAGCGCGTGCGCCAGGCTCTGGGTCGACCGCTCGACAGTTGCCGCGGTCGGTGAGCCGAGATTGACCAGCAACGAGGCGTGGATGTAAACGGCGACGCCGCGCTCGGCGCAGCCGTCCCGGAACAGCGCGTCCTGCGCCGGATCGCCGGCCGGCATCGCCCAGCCCCGGGAGTTGCCGACGTAGACCTGCGCCACCTCGGAGCCGGCCGCGTCGACGTACGGCAGCGCCGCCTTCGCCAGCCCTCCCGAGGTTGGCGTGTGCGATCCGATCGGCCGGTACCCGGCATCCGGCGTCGGCATCAGAAACACCCGATGGTGATCTGGGTGCCCGGCGCGACCTGGGCGTTCTCGTTCGGATTCTGGAACCGGGTGACCGCGTTCGGGTTGAACTGCACCGTCACCGGGAATCCCTGGCTCTCCAGCACCTGCTTGGCCTGCTGGCAGGGCAGGTCGACCACGCGCGGCACGGTCACCAGCGGCGGGCCCTCGCTGACCTCCAGCCGGATCTGGGCACCCTTCTCCACGCCGCCGCCAGCGGCCGGGCTCTGCCCGATCACCTCGTCACGCGGCTTGTCGGACTCCTTGCGCGTCGGCTCCACCAGCACCAGTCCGAGTTGCGCGATCTGGTTACGGGCGTCGTTCAGGTTCTTGCCGACCAGCTTCGGCACGGTGATCGGGGCCCGGCCCTTACTGAGGATGACGTTGATCTCGTCACCCGGCTTGACCTCCTCGCCCGCCTTCGGGTCGGTGGCCACCACGATGCCCTCGGGCAGGCTGTCGTCGTACCGGGCGGTGCCCTTGACCACCTCGAGCTGGGCGCTGAGCAGGTCGGCCTCGGCCAGCGCGAACTCCTTGCCGACCACGTCCGGCAGCTCGAAGCGTTCCGGCCCGAGCGACAGGGTGAGGGTGATGGTGCCGCCCTTGAGGATCCGGGCGGTGGAGGCGGGATCCTGGCCCAACACGCCGTCGCGGGGGATCTGGTCGTCGAACCGAGGGTCGGCGTAGACCACGTCGAAGCCGGCCTGGGACGCCTGTGCCTCCGCCTCGGCCTTGGTCATGCTCACCAGCTGCGGTGCGGTGGTGTACCGACCGACGCCGAACCACCAGCCACCGAGCGCGGCCACCAGCCCGAGCAACACGACGACGGCCGCCACGGCGAAACGTCCCCCGCCCTGGCCGGTCAGCTGGGCGCCCAGCCCGGCCAGTCGATCACGCAGATCGTCTCCGCCGCTCGGCGTCGCCCGACGCCGGCCGCGGGCGGGTGGGCCATCTTCCGGCAGGCGGGCCCAGGCCGGTCGCTCGGGCGGGCGTACGGGCGCGACCATCATCGTCGGTTGCGACACGGCCGGGCCGTCGGTCACCGGAGCGATCAGTGCGGTGTGGCTGTTCGGACTGCCCAGCCCGTCCCGGGCCACCTGCACCTCGGCCAGCAGCGTGCCGGCGTCGGCGGGGCGGGCCGACGGGTCGCGACGGGTGGCGCGGGCCACCAGGTCGTCGAGCACCCTCGGCAGGCCAGGCACCAGCGTCGACGGTGCGGGGACGTCCCGGTCGACGTGCTGCCAGGCGATGTCGATAGGCCGGTCAGCGTCGTACGGCACTCGGCCGGTGAGCATCTCGAACAACACGATGCCCGTCGAGTAGACGTCGGTGCGGGCGTCGGCCCGGCCGTCGGTGACCAGCTCCGGAGCGACGTACGCCACGGTGGCCATCAACTGGTTTCCGCTGTCGTGGTCGGTGCTCGCCTCGACGGCCCGGGCCAGCCCGAAGTCGGTCACCTTGACCACACTGTCGACGAGGTTGGCCGGGCCGCTGCTGGGTGCCTCCGCGACCAGCACGTTCTCCGGTTTCACATCGCGGTGCACCAGGCCGGCCCGGTGAGCGGCGCCGATGGCCGCGAGCATCTGCTCGGTGATGGCCAGCGCCTCGTCCGGGTTGAGTCGGCGCCGTTCGGCCAGCACCTCGCGCAGGGTGCGGCCGCGGACGTACTCCATGACCAGGTAGGGCCGCCCGGAGTGGTTGCCCTGGTCGTAGACCGCCACCACGTTGGGGTGGGTGAGCCGGGCGATCGTCTTGGCCTCGTCGGTGAACCGGTCGACGAAGCTGGGCTGGCCGGCCTGGCCGGGCGATCCCTGGGCGGAGTGAATGATCTTGACGGCGACGGTGCGTTCGAGTCGCTCGTCGGTGGCGGTGTACACGGTCGCCATGCCGCCCCGGGCCACGCGACCGCGAATGCGGTAGCGCCCGTCGATCAGCGAGCCCAGCAACGTGTCGGCGACCTGTGTATCCATCAGCATGCAGTCTATGTGTCTGGGGGACGAAGGTTGAACAGGATGCTACCGACAGGCTTGCCCGCTCGGGTCCGACTCGCGCGCAGGGTGACGATTTCCCCTGCTCAGGGTGGTTGCCGGGAGGCCGTTGGCCGGGCCTGGGGGTGGCGTGGCAGGGTGTTGCGCGTGACCGATTCCGTACCCGCCGAGGGCACCGCGCCCCTGGCCGGTCCCGCCGACGCGGCGGGCTGGCTGACCCTGCCGGATGTCGCCGAGCGGCTCGACCTGCCGATCAGCAAGGTCCACCAGATGATCCGGGACCGGGAACTGATCGCGGTACGCCGCGACGGTGTCCGCCGGATCCCGGCCGACCTGGTGGCCAACCGGACCGTGCTCAAACACCTGCCGGGCGTGCTCACCCTGCTGGCCGACGCCGGCTACGACGACGAGGCCGCACTGCGCTGGCTCTACGAGCCCGACGACACGTTGGAAGGCGGCACCCCCGCAGCCGCCCTCGGTGGCGATCAGGCCCGTGAGGTCAAGCGTCGCGCCCAGGCCCTGGGCTTCTGAGGAGAGTCAGTCGGCGCGGCGGGTGGCGGCGATGGCCAGGTCCACCAGCGCCTGCCGGGCCTCGGTGTCGAGATCGACGGCGGCGAGCGCGGCGAGCGCCGCGTCGGTCAGGGTGACGATGCGCTGCTCGGTACGGGACAGCGCGCCGGTGTCGACGATCAGCTCCCGCAGCCGAGCGACCCTGGTGGCGTCCAACTCGCCATCGCCGAGGCCACCGAGCAGCAACGCACGACCGGTGTCGTCGGCCACCTCCAGAGCCGCCGCCACCAGGTAGGTCCGTTTGCCCTCGCGCAGGTCGTCGCCGGCCGGCTTGCCGGTCTGCGCCGGGTCGCCGAAGACGCCCAGCACATCGTCGCGCAACTGGAAAGCCTCACCCAGCGGCAGACCGTACGCCGAGTAGGCGATGCGTACGTCGGCGGGGGCGTCGGCCAGCGCCGCGCCGATCAGCAGGGGCCGTTCCACTGTGTACTTGGCCGACTTGTACCGGGCGACCTTGCCGGCCCGCTCCAGCGAGGTGTCGCCGGTGGCCTGGGTCAGCACGTCGAGGTACTGCCCGATGGTGACCTCGGTGCGCATCTCGTCGAAGTCCGGTCGGGCGCGGGCCACCGTCCGGGGGTCGAGTCCGGCGGAGTGCAGCAGTTCGTCGGACCAGACCAGGCACAGATCGCCCAGCAGGACCGCCGCGGCGTCACCGAAGCCGTCCGGGTCGCCACCCCAACCCGCTGAGCGGTGCCGGGTGGCGAACCGCCGGTGCACCGCGGGCTCACCTCGTCGGGTGTCCGAGCGGTCCATCAGGTCGTCGTGAATCAGGGCGCTGGCCTGCACGAATTCGAGCGAGGCGAGGGCGGTCACCACCGGGTCGGTGTCCACTCCGCCGGCACCCCGGTAGCCCCAGTAGGCGAAGGCCGGCCGCAGTCGCTTGCCACCACCCAGCACGAACGCCTCGATCGCCTCGGCGACCGGCACCAGGGCGTCGTCGACGTCGGTCATCCAGGCGCGACGGCCGGCGAGGAAGTCGGACAGCGCCTTGTCGACCCGCTGACGCAGGCTGGCACGGTCGACGGGGGAGACGGGAGCAGCATGGGTCACGCCCCGACGCTAATGGGTACGCGTACGCCGCGACGACCCACCCGCCCTCCGGCGCGTCGCGTCCGTCGCTGGTCACGGCCGGGTCGGCCCGGCTGGCCCGGAGATGCGCCGTGTCGAGCGTGGCGACCCGCCGGGCCTGGTCGGGGCACCGGGCCTGGTCGAGGCGCCGGGCACCGCGAGGACCCGGACCAGCCAGCCGCGCCAGAAGCGTCCCGGCACGCGCACCCCTCGCTCCCAGCGGGAGATCTCGTGCCGGCTGAGCGTGAACACTCCGGCGGCGGCACAGAGTTCGGCGGCGAGCCGGGACTGGCTCCACCCCCGGGCGAGCCGTGACCGGGTAACCAGCGGGCCGAGCGAGGTCGGAACGGGCCGGTCAGGGGTGAGCGGGGGCGGGGACATTGATCCTCCGGCGGGTCGGCGGGCGACGGCCCGACGCCACCCGATCAGGGCGGTGCCGGTACGCACTGTCTGCTGCTGACCCCCGCGCGGCCCCCCGTAGTCTCTCGACCACACCCGCGCAGGTCAGCAGGCTAGTCCGGCGGTGCGACAGTTTCCCGCGCCGTTGGCCGCGGCGGATCCTCGGGGCGGGCGCGGTCGCACCGGGCGGCAGCGGCATGGCGACACGAGCCATGTCACGCTGACATGATCATGTCGCTGTGACATGGTGGTGAACCCTCTCCCATCGCTCACGACCGCGCGAACCGGGACCGATCCGCCCGCCGCTGTCCCCACCGCTGGGAAGCCGGTGGGGGTGTCCGGCCCGGACCGCTAGAGTCGGTGCGTGGCGCTCGGTCTTCCCTCCGTCCTCCCGAATTCGCAACCGGCGATCGGAGAGCTGGTCCGCGACTGCCAGCCGACCTTCTCCTTCGAGTTCATGCCCCCGAAGACGGAGCAGGGCGAGCGGCAGTTGTGGCAGGCCATCCGCGAGCTGGAGCCCCTGCGTCCGTCGTTCGTCTCGATCACCTACGGTGCCGGCGGCTCGACCCGGGACACCACGGTCGCGGTCACCGAGCGGATCGCCACCGAGACCACCCTGCTGCCGATGGCCCACCTGACGGCGGTCAACCACTCCGTCGCCGAGTTGCGGCACGTGATCGGCCGGCTGGCCGGCGTCGGGGTACGCAACGTGCTGGTGGTACGCGGTGATCCGCCGGGCGATCCCACCGGCGAGTGGATCCCGCACCCCGACGGCGTGCACTACGCCGAGGACCTCGTCCGGCTGGTCCGTCGCTCCGGCGACTTCAGCGTCGGTGTCGCCGCCTTTCCCCACCGGCATCCGCGCTCACCGGACGTCGCCGCCGACACCGAGTATTTCGTGCGCAAGTGCCGGGCCGGCGCGGACTTCGCGATCACCCAGATGTTCTTCGACGCCGACGAGTATCTTCGGCTGCGTGACCGGGTGGCCGCCGCCGGCTGCGACACCCCGATCCTGGCCGGGGTGATGCCGGTGACCCGGATCGGCACCATCGAGCGCTCCGTGCAGCTGTCCGGGGCACCCTTCCCACCCGCGCTGGCCGCGCGGTTCGAGCGGGTCGCCGACGATCCGGAGGCGGTCCGCCGGCTCGGCATCGAGCAGACCAGCGAGATGTGCCGCCGGCTGCTCGACGAGGGAATCCCGGGGATTCACTTCATCACCTTCAACCGGTCGACCGCGACCCGGGAGATATGGCAGAACCTGCGGGTGGGCGCCGCGACGTGACACCCGGCGCGCGACACCTCGGCGCTGTCGCGACGGTTGAACCGTGGTGGGCAGACAGCTGAACTGGAACGAGTACGCCACGGCGTGGGCCCGGCTGCACGGCGGGTTCGATCCCCGGGCCGCCACTCCGGTGGTACGTGGCTGGCTGCGCTTCTCTTATCACGTCGGGTCTCTGCTGGGCCGGCTACGGGTCGGCCCGACCACGATCACGGTGGTTGGGGTCCTGCTCTGTCTCTGCGTACCGCTGCTCGCGGTCCGCCCGGGCGACGGGCCGTTCCTGGGCGCGCTGTTCGTACTGCTCGCCTCGGTGGCCGACAGCGTCGACGGTGCGGTGGCCGTGGCCACCGGCCGCACCACCCGGCTCGGCTACGTCTACGACTCGCTGGCCGACCGGATCGGCGAGGCCGCCTGGCTGGTGGCGTTCTGGCTGGTCGGCGCGCCGGGGGCGCTGGTCGCCGCAGGTGGCGCGCTCTCCTGGCTGCACGAGTACGTCCGAGCCCGCGCGGTCGCCGCCGGCATGCGGGAGATCGGCGCGGTCACCGTGGGGGAGCGACCCACCCGGGTCTGTGTGGCCGTGGCGGGGCTCCTGCTGGCCGGCCTGAGTGGACTGATCGAGGTGGACCTGGCCGCCGGCACCATCACCATGGCGACCGCGGTCTGGGTGCTGCTTGCCGCCTTCGGGCTGGGCCAGTTGCTCTCCGCGGTGCGCCGGGCACTGATCGACGCCGGCTGAGCTACCAGGCCGGGCCGATCGCGTCGGCGACGATCTGCGCGGACAGGGTCACCATCGGCAGACCACCGCCGGGATGGCTGGAGCCGCCGACCAGCCACAGTCCCCGGGCCGGTCCCCGGTTGGCCGGCCGGAGCAGGCCACCGGCCGTGCCGTAGATGGTGCCGCCCGGCGCGCCGGTGGTGGCGGCCAGATCGGCCGGGGTACGCACGTCGCGGAACACCAGCCGGTCGCGTACGTCCACGCCGCGTTCGGCCAGCACGTCGAGGATCCGATCGGCGTACGCCTGGGCGAGCTCCGGCCGGCGCCAGTCGATCGCTCCCGGGGCGGTCCCCTGACGGGCGGCGTTGACCAGCACGAACCATGCCTCGTGCCCGGCTGGGCGGACGGCCGGGTCGTTCGCCACGGTGACGAAGACCGTCGGATCGGCGGCCGGGCGGGCCCGCACCCCCCGTCCCGGATCACCGAAGACCGCGTCGAACTCGGCGTCGTAGTCGGACGGGAAGAAGACGTTGTGGTGGGCCATACCGGAGTCGCCGCGTACGCCGAGCAGCAGCACGAATCCGGCCAGGCTGCGGTCGGTGAGCCCGGCCAGCCGGCGCGCATCGGGCAGCAGGTCACGGTAGACGCTGAGCGCGTCGACATTGGCCACCACCACGTCGGCCGGGATCGGGGTGGCCGAGTCGGCGACGCGTACCCCGTGCACCCGGCCGCCCGCCGCGTCGATCCGGGTCACCGTGGTGCCGGTACGCACCACCACCCCCAGGTCCAGACAGCGCGACAGCAGCGCGTCGGCGAGGGTGCCCAGCCCGCCGCGCAGGTACCAGCCGCCGAAGGCCAGCTCGGCGTAGGGGACCGCGACCAGCGCGGCGGGCGCCCGGCGCGGGTCGGCGCCGGTGTAGGTGGCGTACCGGTCCAGCAGCATCCGCAGTCGCGGGTCGGAGATCAGGCTGCGACCCAGCCCGCGCAGGCTCTGGCCGGGTCGGATCGCGGCCAGGTCGCCCAGCCGCCAGGCGAGCCGGGCCAGGTCGCGGGGGGAGTCGACACGGCGGCGCAGGATGTCGCGTTCCGAGGCGTGCCACACCCGGGCGGCGCGCCGCCACAACCGCTGCCAGTCGCCGGCGGCCCGGTCGCCGAGGGCCGCGCCGATCCGGGCGGTGAACTCGGCCGGGTCGGCGCAGGAGTCGAGCACCGGGCCGCCACCGGGGAAGACGTGCCGCACGATCGGGTCCAGCGGCACCAGGTCGAGGTACTCGTCGAGCTTCGCCCCGGTCGCCTCGAACAGCTCGTGGAAGACCTCGGGCAGAGTCAACAGGCTGGGGCCGGTGTCGAAGTGGAACGCGCCCTCAAGGGTGTCCCGGCGGTGCCGCCCCAGCTTGCCGCCCACCTCCTCGGCGCGTTCGAGAACGGTCACCTGGTGTCCGGTGACGGCCAGCCGGGCCGCGGTGGCCAGCCCACCCACCCCGGCACCGACCACCACGATCCGCGCCATGCCGCGTCCTCCCAGGACCTAGCCGACCGGACGGCCACGCCAGGACAGGCGTCGCCGCTTGCGCAGATGGTACGACCGCAGGGTCAGCCAACCGAGGACCGCGACCGACACGGGATGGCCCAGCGTGTCGGGCCAGGCCCGGCCGCCGGTGGCGCGGGCGCTGACCATCCGCCCGGCCACCCCCGTCAGGTACGCGCCCACGGTGACCCCGGCCACCGTCGGCGCGCCGGCGAGCAGCGCCGCGACGGCCACCAGCGGCGGTGCGGTGTAGAGCGCCAGCAGCACGGTCAGCACCGCAGCCGCGGCGCTCGGGTGCCCGAACGAGGCCCACAGCGACTTGGTGTAGCCGTCGCGCAGCTGCGGCCAGTCCTCGTACATCCGGCAGCTGGCCAGGCGGGAGCCGTCGGCGAGGGCGATCCGGCCGCCGGCCCGCTTCACCGACCGGGCCAGCTCGATGTCCTCCAGCACCCGGTCGGCGACCGCCGCGTGCCCGCCGGCTCGCAGGTAGCCGGCCCGGTCGACGACCAGGAACTGTCCGCCGGCCGCGGCCAGCGACGGTCGCGGCGAACGCTCCATCGCCCGCAGCGGCAGGAAGGTCAGCCACAGCCACTGCAACAGCGGCTGCACCAGCCGGTCGGCCACCGTCCGCACCACGATCCGTGGGTACGGTGACAGCAGCGTCGCCCCGGCGGCGCGCAGTTCGGTGACCGCCGCCGCCACGGCGTACGGTTCGAGCACCACGTCGGCGTCGACGAAGACCAGTGCGCTGGCCGAGTCCTCCACGCGGGTGGCCAACTGCCAGCAGGCGTGCGGCTTGCCCAGCCAGCCCGGCGGAGGGTCCACCCCGGTGAGCAGGGTGACCCGGGGGTCGTCGGCGACCAGCGCGCGGACCACTTCGGCGGTGCCATCGACCGAGCCGTCGTCGAGCACCACGACGCGCAGCCCGGGCACTCCCCGCTGGGCGAGCAGGGCGCGCAGGCACGGGGTGACCCGGTCGGCCTCGTCGCGCAGCGGCAGCAGCACCGCCACCGGCTCGCTGAGCTCCACCGGCCGGTCGGTCGGCCGGCGCAGCCAGCGGCCGGCGTTGACCACGGTGTGCGCGGTCAGCGCGGTGACACCGAGCAGCAGGACCAGCGCGGCGATCATGCCGCCACGTCGACCGGGGAGCGTGGCGAACCGGTGTCCCGGTCGCGGGTCCGCCGAGCCCGCAGCAGGGTGACGGCCAGCGGTACGGCGACCACCGCCATGCCGACCGCACCCCACACCGCCGAGGCGGGCAGGTCGAGGAAGACGGCGTGGGCGAGCACGCTGGAGCCGTACGTCCACAGGTAGAGCGCGTACATCGGCTGGTCGCTGTCGCCGGTGGTGGCCACGGTGGACCCGGCGAGCGGGCGCAGCGCGGTCGTCATCAGCAACGCGAACAGCAGCCAGCCCAGGTAGTTGCTGACCGGAATGCCGGGCAGCCCGGGCAGGGCCGGTGTGGCATCCCGCCACACCCAGTGCCCTTCGGCCACCATCTGCGGGTCGAGGAAGAGGTCCCAGGTGGCCAACCCGAGGGTGGCCAGCGCGATGCGGCCCGGCCAGCGCCACCGACCGGACGACCCGCCGGTGAGCCGGGTGGCCGCCAACCAGGCGGGCCAGGCCATCCAGGTCCAGGCCAGCGGGATGATCAACGGTACTCCGGCCAGCTTGGGGCCGAGCTGGCCGGAGTAGTCGTAACTGCCGAACGGGAAGCCGGTGGTCACGCCGAGCGCCTCGATGGCGAACCCGCCGCCGGTGGCCACCGCGACCAGTGCCGCCGCCGCCCGTGGCCCCCGGGTGGTCAGGGCGTGACCGACCGAGAGCAGGTAGCCGAGCACGACGGTGGCCACGGTCAGCCGGGCCCGGGTGATCCCGCCGGTCAGCGGGTAGCAGATCTGCGCCAGTACCAGCAGGGCCAGCAGCGTCCAGGCGTAGCCGCGGACCGGTGCGGGAGCGGTCATGACCGCGCGGGCGGTGGGGTCGGCACCGACGGCGGTGGTGTCGACCCCGGCACGGCCAGCGGCAGGTCCCGGCCGAGCACCCCGAACGGACGCTCGTCGCCGGGGAAACGGAAGTCGCGCAGCACGTCGAGGAAACCGAACCGGCGGTACAGCCGCCAGGCGCGCGAGGTCTGCTCGTCGGCCTCCGGAGTGGACAGCAGGGTGGTGGCGTTCTCGGCCATGGTGAGCAGGGCGCGCAGTTGCCCGGCGCCCAGCCCGTGCCCCTGGGCCGGTGGCCGCACGTGCAGCTCGACCACCTCGAAGCAGTCGGTCAGCCAGCGTCGCCGGGTGGGCTGGTCCAGTGCCCGCCAGACCTGGTCGTGCCACCACTGACCGGCGGCGCCGACGTAGCCGTACCCGAAACCGGCCAGGTGGCCGGAGCTGGTGAGGCTGGCCACGGCGCGGAAGCCGGGCCGACGTACGTGGGTGGCGATGTAGCCGCGGCGGGCCTCCAGCAGGCCGGCGCGGTAACCCATCGCCTCGCCGTAGACGGCCGCCACGTCGTCCAGCCGCCGGAGGAGATCGTCCGGCGTCCACCGCACCAACCTCATGCCCGTTCACCCTTCGCCGGGTCACCGCCGTCGGTGGCCCACCCCAGTACCGTCCGGTCGCCGACCACGTCCCGCACCTCGAATCGGGCGAAGAGTTCCTCCGCGTACCACCGCTGGGTCTCCGTCCGGGTGATCGCGGCCCGGTGCTGCGGGTGACGGTACGCGAACGCCACGAGATCCGCCGGATCACGCCACACGCTCACCGTGCCCTGCCAGCCCAGGGGGGCCTCGCCGACGCCGAAGCGGGCGAGCAGTCCCGGTGCGGCGTGCAGGGCCGCGGCCACCGGCGGGACCGCCCGCCAGAAGGTGAGTGCCCGGGTCGGGCGTAGCCGCGCCCGGGTCAGCGCCAGCACCGGGCCGGTGACCCGGCCACCGGCGGGCGCACCGAACGGCCGCCGGCCGGACCACTCACCCCGGCTGGTCAGCGGTCGCAGGTCGAGCCGGACGCCCGCTTGGGCGAGACCGGACCAGGCCCGCGCCACCGGCGAGTCGGTGAACCGGGCGGCCGCGGCGGGGGAGTCCCAGACCGTCAGCGCCGCCCACCGGGTCAGGTCCGCGTCGCCGGGCCCGAAGCCGGTGCCGGTCCCGGTGCCGAGCAGCTTGCCGAACCGCACGCCGGGCAGGGCCCGCAGCCGGCGCGGGTCGACCGCCATCCGGGTCAGTGCCCGGCCCACGGCGATCGGCGCGATCCGCCACACGTGCAGGGTGACCAGCTCGGGGACACTCTGTGGGCCGTTCACGCCACGTCGGTCGGGGTCCCGCCGGTGACCCGCAGCAGTTCGGCGTAGGTGGTGGGAAAGACCGCCTGCGGTACACCACCGGCGGCCCAGATCTCGTCGTACTTGTCCAGGGCGGTGTCGACGAGCGTACGCAGCGGCTGCGGGTGACCCACCGGGGCGACCCCGCCGATCACCTGCCCGGTGTGTTCCTTGACGAACTGCGGGGTGGCCCGGCGCAGCCGGGTGACGGCGAGCCGGGTGGCCAGAACGGCGGTGTCCACCCGGTGCGCGCCGGAGGTGAGCACCAGCAGCGGGGTGCCGTCGGCGTCGAAGACGAGCGAGTTGGCGATGGCGCCGACATCGACACCGAGCGCGTCGGCGGCGGCCGCGGCGGTGTGCGCGGCGTCGGGCAGCAGGCGGACCGTGGCGGGCGCGTCGGAGCCGTTCCGGGCGTTCGCGGCATCGAGCGCGTCCTGCACCGCCCGGACGTTCGGGTGTGACTGCATGCCGCCATTCTTCCCGGTACGCGGACCGCCCGCGCCACCGGCCAAGTTGGGGTGCGTCGTGCGTTGCGTTTTTGTCGGGGGGAGGGTGTACTGTCAGCAGCAGTTAGAACGAGTGTTCGATTGCCTCGAACGTTCGTTCCAACCCTCTCGGGGGCGGGTGTTTCGCGGCACCGGCCTCCGACAGGTGCGGCACCGCGGACCGCACCTGGGCCCCGGGCAGTCGCGAGTCCGGACCCGCCGGTACGCCGGCCGGGTGTGGTGTGGGGAAGCTCCGCACCCGGCCGGCCATCCACCTGGTGCGTCTTCCTCCGCACCGACCGCCGCGGACCGCCGCGTCGACGGCTCCACTCCGTCGCGCGCCTGCCCGCCCCGGCTCATCTGGAGGAGACCATGCCGACCAGTCCGGCTCAGGCACCGACGGTGCCCGCGAACGTGCTGCCGCACCGTACTCCCGTCCAGTTGCTCGCGGTGGCCCGGCAGGGGCTCGCCGAGGCCGCCCGGACCGGCCCCGATGGCCTCCGGTACGCCGCCGCCCATCTCGCGGCCCTGCGCGCCGCCGCGGCGATGCTCGCCGCCCGCGCCCGTCCCGCACCCACCCGACGCCACCGGATCACCAGCGTCTGGGTCCTGCTCGCCAGCGTCGCCCCCGAGCTCGACGAGTGGGCCGGTTACTTCGCTCTCGGCGCCGGCAAACGGGCCGCCGCCGAGGCCGGCATTCCCCGGGTGGTGACCGCCCGGGAGGCCGACGACCTGCTCCGCGCCGCCGAGGAGTTCGTGACCGTGGTGGAGGCGGCACTCGGCCTGGCGCACCAGCCGGCGATCGACGGTCTCGCCGCCTGAGCCGCGGCGTCCGGCTGCCGTTGGCGGGACCCTAGGGTGGCCGGACGCCGCCCCGCCACACACACGTTCTTCTGATCCACGACAGCACCATCCACGGGCCGGATGTCCGTGGCGACGACGGGGGAGGTCCGATGGCGGGCCGCATGGTGGTCGGTTCCGCCGCGCTGGCCGGGCTGGTCCGTCCGGCCAGCGCACCCGACCCGGCGGGCGGGCACCGGGTGCTGCCCGTGCGGCCCGAGTTGACCGGGCTGCTGCCCAACCGGGGGCTGCGACGCGGCAGCACCATCGCGGTCGGTGGCGGGCAGACCCGGCCCAGCGGCACCACCTCGTTGTTGCTCGCGCTGCTCGCCGAGGCGTCCCGCGCCGGCTCCTGGTGCGCCGTGGTCGGAATGCCCACCTTCGGGGCCGGGGCGGCGGCCGAGGCCGGCATCGTCCTGGACCGGCTCGCCCTGGTGCCGCAGCCCGGTCCGGAGTGGCCCACCGTCGTCGCCGCGCTCATCGACGGCGTCGACGTGGTGGTCACCGCGGTTCCGTCCACCGTCTCCGCCTCCGTCGCCGACCGGTTGGCCGCGCGGGCCCGGCAACGCGGCAGCGTGCTGGTGCCGTACGGCCGGTGGGACGGCGCGGACGTGACGCTCCAGGTGGTCCGTGGGATCTGGCAGGGGCTCGGGGCGGGGCGGGGGCGGTTGCGCCGCCGGGAGGTGACCATCTCGGCTCGTGGGCGGGGCGCCGCCGCCCGACCCCGGGAGGTCAAGGTCTGGCTGCCCGGTGACGAGCTGACCCGGGTCGTCCCCGGCCCGGCCGCCACCGCCCGGTCGGGTGCCACCCGCCTGCGGGTGGTGGCGGGCCGTGGATGAACCGGTCCGGACACTGCTGCTGTGGTGCCCGGACTGGCCGGTACTCGCCGCCGAGATCGTCGACGGAGTGCCCGCCACCGGGCCGGTCGCGGTGCTGCACGCCAATCGGGTGATCGCCTGTTCCGAGCGGGCCCGCGCCGAAGGGGTACGCCGAGGACTGCGTCGGCGGGAGGCGCAGGGACGCTGCTCCGGGCTCACCGTCGTCGACCACGATCCGGGACGGGACGCGCGGGCGTTCGAGCCGGTGGTGGCCGCCGTCGAGGAGGTGGCGGTCGGGGTCGAGGTGATCCGCCCGGGGGCCTGCGCGCTGGCCGCCCGGGGTCCGAGCCGCTATCTGGGTGGTGAGGAGGCGGCTGCCGAGCGGATCGTCGAGCATGTCGCCCTCAGCTGCGCGGTGGAGAGCCAGATCGGTGTCGCCGCCGGGGTCTTCGCCGCCGGGCTGGCCGCCCGCGAGGGGCGGATCGTGCCGCCCGGCGGGACACCGGAGTTCCTGGCCGGTCAGCCCGTGGAGGCGCTCGGCCGTCCCGCCCTGGCCGACCTGCTGCGCCGGCTGGGCGTGCGTACGCTCGGCGACTTCGCCGCGCTGCCCGCCGGTGACGTGCTGGCCCGGTTCGGGTTCGACGGGGCGCTGGCCCATCGGCTGGCCGCCGGACGGGACGACCGGCCGCTCGCGGTGCGGCGCCCGCCGGTCGAGCTGACGGTCACCGCCGACCTGGACGAGCCGATCGACCGGATCGACGTGGCGGCGTTCGCGGCCCGGACACTGGCCGAGCAACTGCACGAACGGCTCGCCGGCCACGGTCTGGCCTGCACCCGCCTTGGCATCGAGGCGGTCACCGCGCACGGCCAGGAACTGCACCGGGTCTGGCGGCACGACGGGCTGCTGACCGCGGGGGCGATCGCCGACCGGGTCCGCTGGCAACTGGACGGCTGGCTCTCCGGTGCGCGTCGTGGCGGTGACCGGCCGCCCCGTCCCACCGCCGGGATCGTCCGGCTGCGGCTGCTGCCGGACGGGGTGCTGACCCAGGCCGGCCTGCAACCGGGGCTGTGGGGGGAGACCGGCGCGGAACGCGAGCGGGCGCACCGCGCGCTGAGCCGGGTGCAGGGCCTGCTCGGTCCCGAAGCGGTGGTCACCGCGGTGCTCGGTGGTGGGCGGTCCCCGGCCGACCAGACCCGGCTGGTGCCCTGGGGCGACGAGCGTCGGCCCGCCCGCCCCGGTCCGCCGCCGCTACCCGAACCCGTCGCGCGCTCCTGGCCCGGGTCGGACGTCACATCCGCCGCCTCCGGTGCGTCGGCCGGCTCCGGTGTGTCGGCCGGCTCCGGTGCGTCGGCCGGCTCCGGTGGTGGGCCGGTGACATCCGGTGGCGGGGTGGCCCGTTCCGGGGGGCGACGGGCGAGCGCGGGGCCGGCCGTACCGTCCTGGCCGGGGCGACTGCCGCCGCCCTCACCGGCCGTGGTGCTGCCCGTCCCGCTCGCCGCGAGCGTGCTCGACGCCACCGGCGCGCCGGTGGTGGTGAGCGCCCGGCTGGCGGTCAGCGCGCCACCGGCCCGGCTGAGCATCGGCACGCTGCCACCGCAGGCCATCAGCCCCGCTCCCACCCCGGGTTCCGTCCCTTCCACCACCGCCCCGGGTTCCGCCCCTTCCATCACCGCTTCGGCCATCACCGCTTCGGCCACCGCCTTTCGTGGTGGGACGGTCGCGTCGGCCGAGATCGTCGGTTGGGCCGGTCCGTGGCCGGTCGACGAGCGGTGGTGGGCACCGGCCGAGGCCCGCCGCCGAGCCCGGTTCCAGGTCCGCCTCGCCGACGGCAGCGCCCTGCTGCTCGCGGTCGAGTCCGGCCAGTGGCTGCTGGAGGCGATCTATGACTGACGTGAATCTTGGTCCGAAACAGCCCTCCAGGGGGTCGTTTCGTACCAAGATCTACCCGGGGCGTCCGGGGTGGTTGAGGGCACGGGGTGTGGCGTTCTGCGTGATGGCGGGGTGGGGGTGGTGAGTTTTCACAATCCTCGGTTGCCGTGGTCGGAGTTGGAGCGGGTGCTCTCCGGGCGGCCGGGCCGGGGGGACGGAAAGGGTGGAGAGGGCGGCGGGGAGCGGCACCTGCATGTGGTGGATCCGCTGGCGGTCGACGCCGACGGGGGCGACTCGCCGGCCTGGAGCCGACGGCGGGAGCACTACCGACCGCCGGAGCTGACCCGGCCCGCCGACGTGCCGCCGTACGCCGAACTGCACGCGCACACCAACTTCAGCTTCCTCGACGGTGCCAGCCACCCGGAGGAACTGGCCGAGGAGGCCGTCCGGTTGGGGCTCACCGCGCTCGCCGTCACCGACCACGACGGTTTCTACGGCGTGGTGCGGTTCGCCGAGGCGGCCCGCGCGCTGGGCCTGCCAACGATCTTCGGAGCGGAGCTGTCCCTCGGCCTGCCCGGTCCGCAGAACGGCGTACCCGACCCGCACGGCAACCACCTGCTGCTGCTGGCCCACGGCCACGAGGGGTACGCCCGGCTGGCCGCGACCATCGCCCGCGCCCAGCTACGCGGCGGTGAGAAGGGCCGCCCGGTCTACGGCGAGCTGGAGGAGATCGCCGCCGACCTGCGTGACCACGTGCTGGTGCTCACCGGCTGCCGCAAGGGACATGTGCCGGCCGCCCTGCTCACCGAGGGAGTCGACGCGGCGGCCCGCAAGCTGGACCAGCTCACCGCGCTGTTCGGCGCGGAGACGGTGGCGGTGGAACTGACCGACCACGGGCATCCGATCGACGGCGACCGCAACGACGCCCTGGCCGAGCTGGCGGCCGCCGCCGGCCTGCCCACGGTGGCCACGAACAACGTGCACTACGCGACTCCGGGGCGGCGTCGACTGGCCACCACCCTCGCGGCCGTCCGGGCCCGGCGCAGCCTGGACGAGATCGACGGCTGGCTGCCCGCGGCGGGCACCGCCCATCTGCGCGACGGCGCCGAGATGGCGGCCCGGTTCGCCGCGTACCCGGGCGCGGTGGCCCGGGCCGCCGAGTTCGGCGTCGAGCTGGCCTTCGACCTCCAGCTCGTCGCGCCGCAGCTGCCGGCGTACCCGGTGCCGCCGGGGCACAGCGAGATGAGTTGGCTGCGCCACCTCACCGAGCAGGGTGCTCGGGAACGCTACGGCCCGCGCGAGGCGCACCCGCAGGCGTACGCGCAACTCGACCACGAGCTGAACATGATCGAGGAGCTGGGCTTCCCCGGCTACTTCCTGGTGGTGTACGACATCGTCGACTTCTGCCGACGGGAGGACATCTACTGCCAGGGTCGGGGATCGGCGGCGAACTCGGCGGTCTGCTACGCGCTGCGGATCACCAACGTGGACGCGGTCCGGCACCGGCTGCTGTTCGAACGCTTCCTCGCTCCCGAGCGCGACGGGCCGCCCGACATCGACGTGGACATCGAGTCCGACCGCCGGGAGGAGGTCATCCAGCACGTCTACACCCGCTACGGCCGGGAGCACACCGCCCAGGTGGCCAACGTGATCTCCTACCGGCCCCGCTCGGCGGTGCGGGACGTGGCCAAGGCGTTCGGCTTCCCACCCGGCCAGCAGGACGCGTGGAGCAAGCAGATCGACCGCTGGGGCGACGTGGCCACGGTGGACGTGCCGGAGATCCCGGAGCAGGTGGTCGCGTACGCCAACGATCTCCAGACGTTTCCCCGGCACCTGGGCATTCACTCCGGCGGCATGGTGATCTGCGACCGGCCGGTGATCGAGGTCTGCCCGGTGGAGTGGGGTCGGATGCCCGGCCGTAGCGTGCTCCAGTGGGACAAGGACGACTGCGCCGCCGTCGGTCTGGTCAAGTTCGACCTGCTCGGCCTCGGCATGCTGTCGGCGTTGCACTACGGCTACGACATGATCGGGATGAGCCTGGATCTCGGCGACATGACGCTTGGCGACCCCGAGGTCTACGACATGCTCTGCCGGGCCGACTCGGTCGGGGTGTTCCAGGTGGAGAGCCGGGCCCAGATGGCCACCCTGCCCCGCCTGCGGCCCCGCGAGTTCTACGACCTGGTGGTCGAGGTGGCGTTGATCCGACCCGGGCCGATCCAGGGCGGCTCGGTGCACCCGTACATCCGGCGCAAGAACGGTCAGGAGCCGGTGACCTTCGCGCACCCGCTGATGCGCAACGCGCTGGAGAAGACCCTCGGCGTGCCGCTGTTCCAGGAGCAGCTGATGCAGCTCGCCATCGACCTGGCCGGCTTCGACGCGGCCGAGGCCGACCAGCTGCGCCGGGCGATGGGCGCCAAACGGTCGGTGCAGCGGATGGAGCAGATCGCCGACCGGCTCTACCGGGGCATGGCGGAGCGCGGCATCACCGGCGAGTCGGCCGATGACGTCTACCGCAAGCTCACCGCGTTCGCCAGCTACGGCTTCCCGGAGAGCCACGCGATGAGCTTCGCCTACCTGGTCTACGCCAGCTCCTGGCTGAAGCGCTACCACCCCGGTCCGTTCCTGGCCGCGCTGCTGAGCGCCCAGCCGATGGGCTTCTACTCGCCGCAGACCCTGGTCGACGACGCCCGCCGGCACGGCGTGGAGGTACGCCGACCGGACGTCAACGCCAGCGGCGCGAAGCCGGTGCTGGAATCCACCCCGGACACCCGCTGGGGCAGTCGAGCGGGGGAACCGCCGCACGCCTGGGGGCTGGGCGGTCCGGCGGTCCGGCTCGGGCTGTCCGGTGTGCGTACCCTCGGCGACGGTGTGGCCGAGCGGATCGAGGCCGAGCGGGCGGCGGACGGCCCGTACCTCGACATGCCGGATCTGGCCCGGCGGGTGGGTCTGACCGCCGCGCAGTTGGAGGCGCTGGCCACCGCGGACGCCTTCGCCTGTTTCGGGTTGACCCGGCGGCAGGCGCTCTGGGCGGCCGGCGCGGCGGCCCAGGAGCGGCCCGGCCGGCTGCCCGGCACGGTGACCGGTACGGCGGCGCCCGTGCTGCCCGGGATGGAGGAGGTGGACCGGCTGGTCGCCGACGTCTGGGCCACCGGGTTGTCGCCGGAGAACCACCCGGCCCGGTTCATCCGGCCCCAGCTGGACGCCGTGGGCGCGGTGCCGATCGACAGGTTGGGCCGGGTGGAGCCGGGTCGGCGGATCCGGGTCGGCGGGATCGTCACCCACCGGCAGCGGCCGGCGACCGCCGGCGGGGTCACCTTCCTCAACCTGGAGGACGAGACCGGCATGCTCAACGTCACCTGCTCGCCGGGCCTGTGGCAGCGGCATCGACGGGTGGCCCGCACCAGCACGGCGTTGGTGGTGCGGGGCCGGCTGCAGCGGCACGAGGGGGTGGTCAACCTGGTCGCCGACCGGCTGGACCCGCTCGAAGCACCGGTCCGCCCCGCCTCCCGCGACTTCCGTTGACAGCGCAGAGGTGACCCCCTGGCGATCTGGTCCCGGCTGACTAGGCTCGACCGGGTGGAACAGACCCCAGGCCCGGCCGGGCCGCCGCTCACCCCCCGTACCGCCGTGGTCTGGTCGGTGCTGCGCGCCGAGCTGGACCGCCGGCCGGCCGCCGAGCTGACCGTGCTGGACGTGGGGGGCGGCACCGGCGGCTTCGCGGTGCCGCTGGCCCGGGCCGGGCACCGGGTGACAGTGGTCGACGCCAGTCCCGACGCGCTCGCCGCGCTCAGCCGCCGCGCCGCGGAGTCCGGGGTCGCCGGGCGGGTACGCGCGGTGCAGGGTGACGCTGACGCGTTGGCCGGCCTGATCGAGCCGGCCAGCGTCGACCTGGTGCTCTGCCATGCCGTGCTGGAGATCGTCGACGACCCGCCACCTGTGGTGTCCGCGTTGGTCGGCGCGCTGCGACCGGGCGGTGCGGCGAGCGTGCTGGTCGCCGGGCGGGCCGCCGCGGTGCTCGGCCGGGCGATGAACGGGCACCTCGACGTGGCCGCGACCCTGGCCGCCGACCCGACCGGCGCCGCTGGCGCCCGGGACACCCTGCGCCGCCGCTTCGACGTCGAGAGCGCCGCCGCGCTGCTGACCGCCGCCGGGCTCACCGTCGAGGAGATCCACGGCGTACGCGTCCTGGCCGACCTGCTGCCCGCGGCGGTGGCGGACGGCCAGGCCGTTGCCCTGGTCGAGCTGGAGCGGACGCTGGCCGCGCAACCACCCTGGCGGGACGTCGCGGCCCAGCTGCACCTCTTCGCCCGCCGTCCGGCATGACCGGCGTGACCGGTCGAGCCCGACCGCTGGAGGTCGTCGCGCCGGGATACGGCGGCGGCAGCCTCGCCGACGTGCTGCCCAGCGCGCTGGCCGTGCTCGGTGTCCCCGGCGTCACGGACCCCCTCGGCCTCGCCACCGAACTGTCGGGGGTGCGCCGGGTCGCGGTGCTGCTGGTCGACGGCCTCGGCTGGTACCAGATCCCGACCGCCGCGCCGTACGCGCCGACCCTGGCCGGGCTGACCGCCGCGGCCGGTCGACCGCTCACCTCCGGTTTTCCCTCCACCACCCCGACCAGCCTGGTCACCCTGGGCACCGGCGTGGCACCCGGTGCGCACGGGGTGCTCGGCTTCACCGTATGCGTCCCGGGCACCGAGCGGGTGCTCAACCACATCGAGTGGCGCGACGGCGATCCCGACCCGCTGCGCTGGCAGCCGGTCCCCACCCAGTTGGAACGGGCACGGGCGGCGGGTGTGGCGGTGACCGTGGTGAGCCGGCCGGAGTTCGGCGGCACCGGCCTGACCCTGGCCGCGAACCGGGGCGGTGACTACCGGGGCGCGGCCGGGGTCGACGCGGTGGCCGCCACCACGCTGGCGGCGCTGACCGCCGGACCCGGTCCGACTCTCGTCTCCGCCTACCACCCTGACGTCGACCGCCACGGTCACCTCAGCGGCGTCGACTCGTTGCCGTGGCGGGTGGCGGTGACCGAGTTGGACGGATTGCTGGCCCGGCTGGTGGACGGGTTGCCGCCCGACGCCGCGCTGCTGGTCACCGCCGATCACGGGCAGCTCGACATCCCCGCCGGAGACCGGTTCGACCTGGACACCGACCCCCGGTTGACCGACGGGGTGCGGGTGGTGGCGGGCGAGCCCCGGGTGCGGTACCTGCACGTCGCCCCGGGGGCCACCGCCGACGTGGTGGCGGCCTGGTCGGCCGTGCTCGGCACCGCCGCCCGGGTGCTGACCCGCGAGGAGGCGGTGGCCAGCGGCCGGTTCGGGTCGGTGGCCACCGACCACCTGGACCGGATCGGCGACGTGGTGGTGGTCTGCAACGACACGTACGCCGTGTTGGCCAGTCGATCGGAGCCGCCGGTGGTGTCCCGGTTGGTGGCCTTCCACGGCGCGGACACGGCAGCCGAGATGACCATTCCGCTGCTGGTGGTGCGGGGCTGACCGGCCGGAATGTCACCCCCGCGGGTTAACCTGCGCAGGTGGGCCGCAGCCAGTCGCTACCCCGGGGCGGCGATCCCCGGTTCGGGCCCGGCGCCGACGACGCCGGGTGCCCGATCCTGCACGTCGACATGGACGCCTTCTACGCCTCGGTGGAGGTCCGTCACCGCCCCGAGCTGCGTGGCCTGGCCGTCGTGGTCGGCGGGGTCGGTCCGCGCGGCGTGGTCAGTTCGGCCAGCTACGAGGCCCGGCGGTACGGCGTTCGCAGCGCCATGCCCACGATGCGGGCCCGTGCGCTCTGCCCGCACGCGGTCTTCCTCGCCCCCGACTTCGCCCGCTACTCGGCGGCCTCGCGGGCGGTCATGCAGATCTTCCGTGACGTCACGCCGCTGGTCGAGCCGCTCTCGTTGGACGAGGCGTTCCTTGACGTCGCCGGTGCCCGGCGACTGTTCGGTCGGCCGGCGACGATCGCCCGCCGCATCCGGGAGCGGGTCGCCGAGGAGCAGGGGCTGACCTGCTCGGTGGGGGTGGCACCGAGCAAGTTCGTGGCCAAGCTCGGCTCGACCCGGGCGAAGCCCGACGGTCTGCTCGTGGTGCCGGCCGACCGGGTGCTCGAGTTCCTCCACCCACTACCGGTCGCCGCGCTGTGGGGGGTGGGGGAGCGTTCCGAGCAGGCACTGCTGCGGCTCGGTCTGCGTACCGTCGGTGACCTCGCGCAGGCTCCGTTGGGCATGTTGCGGACCGCGCTCGGCGCGGCGGGCGCCGCGCACCTGCACGAGCTGTCCTGGGGCCGCGACCCCCGCCGGGTCAGCCCGGAGCAGGCGGAGAAGTCGATCGGCGCGGAAATCACCTTCGACGTGGACGTCGACGATCCGACCGAGATCCGACGGACGCTGCTGGCCCTGGCCGAAAAGGTCGGTGCCCGGTTGCGAGCCAGCGGGCAGGTGGGGCGGACGGTTTCGCTGAAGGTGCGCACCGCCGATTTCCGCACGGTGAGCCGGGCCCGCACCCTGACCGTGCCGACCGATGTGGCTCGGGAGATGTTCGACACGTCGTGGGCGCTCTACACCGCGTTGGACCCGGGTGAGCGGATCCGGCTGCTCGGTGTCCGGGCGGAGGGGCTGACGGCGGCGGACCAGACACCGCAGCAGCTCGCCCTCGGGCAGCCGGAGCGGGGCTGGCGGGAGGCGGAGGTCGCCGCCGACGCGGCGGCTGCCCGTTTCGGGCGGTCCGTCATAGGACCGGCCAGTCTTCTCAGCGGGCGCGATCCTCGCCGAAATGAAAATCCGACCCGGCCGTAGGTCGTCCCGCTTTCCGACGCGCGAGGGCCCTCGTAGACTTGCGGGTAAGCAGCCGGTTGGCTGCCACGGTCTGTCGGTCCGACCGGACCGACCAACGTGACCGGGGAGGAGTGCCGTGCCGCTCTCGGAGCACGAGCAGCGGCTGTTCGAGCAGATCGAGCGGTCGCTTGCCGAGGACCCCAAGTTCGCCTCGGCCGTGCGCGCCAGCGATCCGCGCTTCCACGCGCGGCGTCGCCTGCTCGTCGCTGCCGGCCTGATCATCGCTGGCCTGGCGTTGCTGGTCTATGGCGCGGTGATCAAGACTCCGCCGTTGGCAGTGGCGGGATTCGTTGTCATGTTGGCCTCGGCCGCGTTCGCGGTGCAGTCGCACCGTCGGGCGCAGTCACCCGACCTGCACGTCGTCGGGGGCACGGCGAGTCGTCGCCGGTCCCGAGGCCGTGCCGGACGGAGGTCGGGTTTCCTCGACCGGATGGAGGACCGGTGGCGGCAGCGCCCGGAGGGGCACCGCTGACCCCGTTGCGCCGTTGACGCGGAGGCACGTCACTCCGGGCCGACCGCCCGGGGTGAGTAGGCGCGAGCGCCCAGGGTGCCGTGCGAGTCTTCGTGGTGCCCGCCGGTCGCTGTTAGCTGTCGCCGGCCGGATGTCCGGTGTGCCGCTGAGTGGACTGGTAGAGCATCCAACGTGATGTCAGGGAGACATGGAAATGTCGCCCTGACATGTTCCTCAAGAGGGAACCGGGGGATGCCCCGTCACGTCCGCTATCAGGATTTCAGCACCGGACCGACGATCACGTTGGACACGCCGTGACCCCGATCGGCGGGCCGTCGCCGGCGACCCGGGTGGTGCCGGCAACGAGAATCAGCGCCCCGCGCGGCTGGCGATCAGCCGGCGTGGACTGAACCGCAGCAGCCTCCGGCGCACCTGCCCGGCCGAGTTGACCAGTCGTGACGAGTTGTCCGCGAGGGCGGTGCGCCAGCGGGACAACACCGACGGCGGCAACACGGTCGCCACCAGGCGGGTCCGCCGGTCGGCCTGCCCGGCCAGCGCACCGCGCACCGTCCGCAGGGCCGCCGGCAGTGGTTCACCGGTCAACGGGTCCCGGGCGTAACGGGCCCGCTCCTCCGCACGTCCGAGCAGACGTACCGCCGAGCCGGCATCGGTCTGCGCGGCCAGGCGCTCACGGGCCACCCGCTCCGCCGTGGCACGGGGGGTTTCCGTCCGATCCACCCCGACCCGGTAGTCGATGAGCGTGTCGATCAGCTCGTCCCAGGCGGCGTGCGCGTCGGCCCGCGCCCGGTCCGGATCGGTGGCGACCATCACGACCGGTTGCCCGGTCGCGGACGGGGCCGCGTCCAGCGCGTCGACCGGCCGCACCGCCGGTGCCGGTCTGCCCCGACGGCGGCGCAGTGCGAGTCGGCGCAGTGCGGGCACGGCGAGCAGCACCAGCAGCGCCAGGACGCTGGCCGCGACCAGCCACGGCCAGACGGGTGCCTGCCCGGCGGAAGCGTCGGAGCCGAGCGCCGCACCCGGGTCCTCGCCCTCCTCGAACTGGTTCGGTCCCTGCTCCGCCTCGGCGGACGGATCCGTCTCGTCGGGTGTGTCCGCGGTGCCTCCCGGCGGCGTGCCCTCCTCCGGGGCGTCCACGTCCGGCGCCCACGCCGAGCGGGTGGAGCCCGGCACGCCGTAGGCCGGGGTGGCGTCGAAGGGCACCCAGCCGATCTGGTCGAAGTAGACCTCGGTCCAGGCGTGCAGATTGCGGTTGGTCAGCGTGAGGGTGTCGTCGCTGCGGCGGCTGCCGTTGGTGAACCCGAACGCGACCCGAGCCGGGATCCCCGCGTCGCGGACCATCCAGGCCAGCGCCGCGGCGTACTGCTGGCAGTAGCCGACCTTGTTCTCCAGGAAGTCGAGAATCGCCTGGCCGCTGCTGCCCTGCTCGGTGCTGAGCCGGTAGCTGAAGCCGTTGTCCTCGGAGAAGTAGTTGTAGATCGCTCGCACCTTGTCGTACTCGGTGCGTGCCCCCCGGATCAGATCCTCCACCAGGGCACGGACCTCCGGCACGTCCGGCGTCACGGTCTGCTGCCGGCGCAGCGGCAGGTCCGCCGGCAGCGGCTGAGCCCGCCGCAGCGCCCGCGGACTGTACGACGAGCGGACGTAGTCGAAGGAGTACTCCTTACCCCGCGAGTTTTCCCGGTTGGAGAAGACGACCTGCAGGGTCGGGTCGTAGAACCAGTTGTTGCCCAGCTCGGCGAAGTTGACCGGTTCGGCGTAGACCGGCAGCAGCGGCATGTTCAGCTCGCGGCTCACCTGCACGGTGGCCCGTTGCCGGGTGCGTTGGATGCCCGGCGCCGACCGCCCCGAGGGATCGGGTAGGTCGCCGGTGACCCGCCTACCGTTGGGGCCGCGTACCCGGAAGCCGTCGGTACGCAGGTCGTCGGCGACCCCGAAGCGCAGATAGAACGGCTCTTCCTCGGTGGTGGTGACCGTCACCAGGTCGGTCACCTGGGACTGGTTGAGCTGCCCACTGAGCGCGGCGAAGAGATCGACCCGGCCGGGGGAGCCACCGAACCCGGGACCGATGCCGGAGCCGGGGCCGGAGTTGAGCGTGGTCATCAACCCGGCGGTCATTCCCGGCACGGCCAACGGCACCAGCACGGCCAGTGCGAGACCCACCACCGCCAGCCGCCGGCCGGCGGCGGCCAACGGCGACGCTTCCCAGACGTCCACGTCGCGGCCGTCGCCGGTGAACCGCCGGCCGAACCGACGGACCCGGTCCACGTTGTCGGTGACCAGCAGCCACAGGAAACCGGCGGCGCCGATCGCGAACGGCACCGGCGGGACGCTGTCCACGTAGACCGCCACCGGCACCGAGTAGATGGCCAGCATGGGCAGCCCGGCCAGGGCAGGGCGGCGCAGCCCGACGCAGAGCACGTCCACCAGCACCGCCACCGCGCCGATGCCGAGCACGGTGACGAACAGCAGTGGGTCGGTGTCCGGAACCTTCACGCCGTGGGAGCGCATGTCCTCGACCGAGTTGCCGAGCAACTCGGCGAAGTGTCCGAAGGTGGCCGGGGTGGGCAGCACCGTCAGCAGCTCGGAGCCGCTGGGGAAAAGCCAGGTCAGAGCGAGGGTGAGACCGCCGACCATGGCCAGGATCTGCACCCACAGCGGGGTCCGGCCGAGCCGGGCCAGCGACGCCGCGGCCGCCACCGCGGCCACCGCGATGACCGCCTGGACCAGCCACGTCCAACGTTCGAAGATGGCCGACAGTGGTGCTGCCGCGAGCAGCGTCGCGCCGGCGGCCACCAGGCCCAGGTTCCGATGGGCGATCATGAGGGGGACCTTCCGTTCATCGCACGCCACCGGACACGGTCTCGGCCATCGCCGCGCGCAGCGCGAACCCCTGCGAGCCCCGCCCCGCCTGCGGCCACAGCGTCGGCAGCCGGCCGCCGTGGTCGACACCGATCACCCGCCAGCCGGCCTGCAGCAGCGCCAGCGCCGCGGCGTCGTGCGCCTGGTCGGCCTCGGCCCGAGCGGGCGTCGGCAGGTTCAGCCAGGCGGAGCTGTCCAACAGGAAGCAGACACAGGTGGCGCCGTTGGCCCGCAGCCCGGCCAACAGCTCCGCCTCGGCGGTGCTCAGCGACCCGAACAGCCCGATGATCAGCCCGCCGTCGGCGCGTTGCCGTACGTGCTGCACCAGAGTGGTGATCTCGACCCGCTGGTCGAGCCGGACCTCCGCGAGCTGGTCGAGCAGCAGGCCGTCGCCGGCGCCCTCGGTGGCATCGACGTCCGCGCCCGAGCCGGTGACCAGGCGAAGTTTGTACCCGGCCTGCCGCAGATGCACCGCGATGCTGGCGGCGGCCGAGACCGCCCACTCGAAGCTCGCCGTCGGACCGTCGCCCTGATGCCCGTACGCGCGGGTGTCCAGCAGCACCGTCGCCCGGCTCTCCCAGGGCTGCTCCTCCCGGCGCACCATCAGCTCGCCGGTGCGCGCGGTCGACTTCCAGTGCACCCGGCGCAGGTCGTCGCCGCGCCGGTACTCCCGGGTGGCCGCATCGTCCTCGCCGTGCACCGCCACCGAGCGGGCCCGACTCTCGCCGCTGCCGGCGTACTCGCCGGGCAGTCGCACCGCCGGCAGTGGAACCACCTGCGGCACGACGGTGAGCCGGTCGGTGCCGGGGAAGGCGCGGCTCAGTTCGCAGAGGCCGAAGGGGTCGGTCATCCGGATCACCAGCGGCCCCACCTCGTACCGGCCCCGCACGTCGGCGCGCACCGTGTACGCCACGGAGCTGGCCTGGTGTGCGCCGAGACGTTCCAGCACCACCCGGGGACGGCTGCCGAGGGCGTACGGGAGCCGGTCCTCCAGCAGCAGGGTGCCGGTGGGCAGCCGGGACATGTTCTGCAGGCGCAGCACCACCCGGGCGGTCGCGCCGACGGGTACCCGGTGCGGCTCCAGCGACCGGTGGCAGGCGAGCTTGTAGCGGCTGCGACCGACGTAGAGCGCGGCGAGCAACGGCAGGACGGCCAGCAGCACGGCAACCCGCAGCAGGTCCTTCTCGCCGAGGATGCCCGCGGAGATGGCCGCCGCCACCGCCGCGGCCAGGAAGGAGCGGCCGCGGGTGGTCAGTCCGCGCAGCCCGTCACGCACGTCACGGCCTCCGCGGCTCGAAGGGGGCCCGGCCGTTGCCGCTCGGTGGTCGGGTGTCGTAGGGCGAGCGCTTGCGGTCGTGCGGCAGCGGCAGCCGGTGCACCAGGTCGGCGACGATCGCGTCGGTGGTACGCCGGGCGAGCTGGGCGTCGGCCGTGGGGATGATCCGGTGCGCCAGCACCGGCACGGCGAGCACCTGCAGGTCGTCGGGGAGGACGTAGTCACGCCCGTCGAGGGCGGCCACCGCGCGGGCGGTGCGCAGCAGTTGCAGGGTGCACCGGGGGGAGGCGCCCAGACGCAGGTCGGGTGACTCGCGGGTGGCGGTGACCAGGTCGACCGCGTACTGCTTGACCGCGTCGGCGACGTGCACCTGCCGAACGTGACCGATCAGCCGGCGCACGGTGTCGGCGTCGGAGACCGGCCGCAGCCCGGACAGCGGGTCGACGGCGCCGTGCCCGTCGAGCATGGCCAGCTCGGCGGTCGGGTCCGGGTATCCCATCGCGATGCGGGCGGTGAACCGGTCGCGCTGCGCCTCCGGCAGCGGGTAGGTGCCCTCCATCTCGATCGGGTTCTGGGTGGCGATCACCATGAACGGCGTCTGCAACTGGTAGGTCACCCCGTCGACGGTGACCTGCCGTTCCTCCATGCACTCCAGCAGCGCGGACTGGGTCTTCGGCGAGGCCCGGTTGATCTCGTCGCCGACGACCAGGTTCGCGAAGACGGCACCCGGACGGAACTCGAAGTCGTGGGTTTCCTGGTTGTAGACGCTGACTCCGGTGACGTCGCTGGGCAGCAGGTCGGGCGTGAACTGGATGCGGCGTACCGAGCAGTCGATCGACCGGGCCAGGGCCTTGGCCAGCTTGGTCTTGCCGACGCCGGGTACGTCCTCAATGAGCAGGTGACCCTCGGCGAGCAGGACGGCCAGCGCCAGCCGCACGGTCGCGGTCTTGCCCTCGATGACCTGTTCGATGTTGGTAACGATCGCGTCACTGGCGGCGCGGAACTCGTCGTACGGCAGCAGACCGCCAACGTCGTCCCAGGTCTGTTGAGTCACGGGCCTCCTCCTCGTCGCCGTCACGGCAGCTCTCTACAAGAGCATCTGGCCCCGTCGTTTCGTTCGCGACGTTGGGAGCCTCATGTGCCGCGGCAATCTCACTGGCCTCTCAGGCTAACCATGTTTGTCGTCAACGCCGACCGGTCGCAGGTGTTTGAGCCCTTACGCAGTGATTTGTCATTCACGCAGCGCATGTCGTCGGTTCTGCCGGGTAAGCGGGCCCGGATCCGGCTGCCCGGACCCGAGACAGGACGAGGTGGTCCTTGCCGCCCGGTCGCCTGGCACAGGGGTGGTGGGCGGCGGCGACATACCGCACGCGGTACACTGCCCGTCATGGCCGGAGTCTTCCTGCTTCTTACCGGGCCGTGCTGATGCGCTGAACGCGCGACAGCACGGCGGCCCCTCCTGCGTGAGGGGCTTTTTCGTGCCCGCTGCCGGCCCGCGACGGGCCGGTGTGCAGACCCGAGACCAGCCAGCACTCCGACAGACTCCGCCGAGCGACGCGAGGAGAAGGCCATGACCGAGGCAGACGTCCCACCGTTCCGGTACACCGCAGCGCTGGCCGACGAGATCGAACGCCGCTGGCAGGACCGGTGGGAGCGGGAGGGCGCCTTCCACGCGCCGAACCCGTCCGGTCCGCTGGCCGAACCGGCTCACCCGCGGTCCGGTGCGGAGAAGCTGTACGTGCTGGACATGTTCCCGTACCCGTCCGGGGCCGGGCTGCACGTCGGGCACCCGCTGGGCTACATCGGCACCGACTGCTTCGCCCGGTACCAGCGGATGGCCGGCCGCAACGTGCTGCACGCGATGGGTTTCGACGCGTTCGGGCTGCCCGCCGAGCAGTACGCGGTGCAGACCGGCACCCACCCGCGGACCACCACCGAGGCCAACATCCAGCGGTACAAGGAGCAGCTGCGCCGGCTGGGGCTGGCCCACGACCAGCGGCGGTCGGTGGCCACCATCGAGACCGACTTCTACCGCTGGACCCAGTGGATCTTCCTGCAGATCTTCAACTCCTGGTACGACCGCGACGCCGGTCGGGCCCGGCCGATCAGTGAGCTGATCGCCGAGTTCGCCGAGGGTGCGCGGCGCACCCCGGACGGCCGGCCGTGGGCGCAGCTGTCGGCCGCCGAGCGGCGCGCCGTCGTCGACGACCACCGCCTGGCGTACGTGTCGCAGGCGCCGGTGAACTGGTGCCCCGGGCTGGGCACGGTGCTGGCCAACGAGGAGGTCACCGCCGACGGCCGCTCCGAGCGGGGCAACTTCCCGGTCTTCAAGCGCAACCTGAAGCAGTGGATGATGCGGATCACCGCCTACGGCGACCGGCTGCTGTACGACCTGGACAAGCTGGACTGGCCCGAGCCGATCAAGCTGATGCAGCGCAACTGGATCGGCCGGTCGCAGGGCGCGCACATCGACTTCCCGACCCCGGTCGCCCCGATCCGGGTGTTCACGACCCGGCCCGACACCGTCTTCGGCACCACCTACATGGTGCTGGCCCCGGAGCACGAGCTGGTCGACACGCTGGTGCCGGCGGCCTGGCCGGAGGGCACCCGGGACGCGTGGACCGGCGGGCACGGCAGCCCGCGGGAGGCCGTCGAGGCGTACCGCAAGGCGGCGGCGGCCAAGACCGATGTGGAGCGGCAGGCCGAGACGAAGGAGAAGACCGGAGTCTTCACCGGCGCGTACGCCACCAACCCGGTCACCGGTGGGCAGATTCCGATCTTCATCGCCGACTACGTGCTGGCCGGCTACGGCACCGGCGCGATCATGGCGGTGCCCGCCCAGGACGAGCGGGACTGGGAGTTCGCCGAGGTTTTCGAGCTGCCGATCGTGCGTACCGTGCAGCCGCCGGAGGGCTTCGACGGCAAGGCGTACACCGGGGAGGGGCCGGCGATCAACAGCGCCGCGCCCGAGCGCGGCCTGGACCTGGACGGCCTGGGCGTGGCCGACGCCAAGGCCCGGATCATCGCCTGGCTGGAGGAGACCGGCAACGGCCAGGGCGCGGTGACCTACCGGCTGCGGGACTGGCTGTTCAGCCGGCAGCGCTACTGGGGCGAGCCGTTCCCGATCGTGTACGACGCCGACGGTGCCGCCATCGCCCTGCCGGAGGAGATGCTGCCGGTCGAGCTGCCCGAGGTGGACGACTTCTCCCCGCGCACCTTCGACCCGCAGGACGCGGCCAGCAACCCCGAGACGCCGCTGTCGCGCCGCCGGGACTGGGTCGAGGTCGAGCTGGACCTGGGTGACGGGCCGAAGCGCTACACCCGGGAGACCAACGTGATGCCGCAGTGGGCCGGCTCCTGCTGGTACGAGCTGCGCTACCTGGACCCGACGAACGGCGACCGGTTCGTCGACGCGGACAACGAGCGGTACTGGATGGGCCCGCGTGGCGAGGGTGACTGCGGCGGGGTCGACCTGTACGTGGGCGGCGCCGAACACGCCGTGCTGCACCTGCTGTATGCCCGGTTCTGGCACAAGGTGCTGTACGACCTGGGCCACGTGTCGAGCTTCGAGCCGTTCCGCAAGCTGTTCAACCAGGGCTACATCCAGGCGTACGCGTACACCGACGCCCGGGGCGCGTACGTGCCGGCGGAGGAGGTCGCCGAGCGTGACGGCGGCTTCTTCCTGGGCGACGTCCAGGTCAACCGCGAGTACGGCAAGATGGGCAAGTCCCTGAGGAACGTGGTCACCCCGGACGAGATGTGTGCCGCCTACGGCGCGGACACGTTCCGGGTGTACGAGATGTCGATGGGACCGCTGGAGGTGTCGCGCCCGTGGGAGACCCGGGCGGTGGTCGGCTCGTACCGGTTCCTGCAACGGGTCTGGCGGGCCGTCGTCGACGAGCGGACCGGCGAGTCCCGGGTGGTGGATGCCCCCGCCGACGAGGCGACCCGGCGGCTGCTGCACAAGGTCATCGACGGTGTCCGGGGCGACATGGAGCAGATCCGGTTCAACACCGCGATCGCCAAGCTGATCGAGCTGACCAACGGGGTGACCCGCCTGTCGGGTACCCCGCGCGAGGTGGCCGAGCCGCTGGTGCTGATGGTCGCGCCGTTCGCCCCGCACGTCGCCGAGGAGCTGTGGCAGCGGCTGGGCCACGACACCTCACTGACCTACGCCGACTTCCCGACCGCTGACCCGGCCCTGCTGGTCGCCGAGACGGTCACCTACCCGGTGCAGATCAACGGCAAGGTCCGCGCCCGCATCGAGGTCCCCGCCGACGCGAGCGAGACCGACGTACGGGCGGCGGCCCTGGCCGCCGTGGCCACCGTCCTGGCCGACAGGGAACCCCGCAAGGTCATCGTCATCCCCGCCCGCATGGTCTCCATCGTCCTGTAGCCCCACCCACCCCACCCCACCCCACCCCACCCCACCCTGCCCTGCCCCACCCCACCCCACCCTGCTCGCTCCGTCCGCGTTGATCATGAGGTTGGCGGCAGTTTGAAGATCGACTACTGCCGTCAACCTCATGATCAACGCTGGGTGGGTGGGTCAGGGGGTGGGTGCGGGGTCAGGGGGTGGGTGGTCAGGGGGTGCGGTGGGTCAGGGCTAGCGTGGTGATCAGGGCGGTCAGGGCGGCCCAGACGGTGTATGTGGTCCAGGCGCCGGAGACGGTGGCGGGGTGGATGTCGGTCAGCCACGGCGGGGTGCCGTTCGGATCTCTGAGCCGCTGCCATGCCGGGACCAGCATGGCGTGTCGGAGCAGCGCGCTCCAGCGTTCGTCCTCGTTGACGGCGGTGGGCAGCAGGAGCAGCACCGTCGCGGCGGTGACGATCGCGGGTGCGGTGTGCCGGATCAGCGCTGCGAGGGCCATGCCGACGAGCGCGCAGAGCGGCACCAGCAGGGCGGAGGCGGCGATGCCGCGTAGCGCGCCGGGGTCGCCCACGGACATGTTCGCGCCGACGTCGGCGAGGATCGCCTGCGACACCACGAACGCCGCCGTCGCGCCCAGCGCTCCCAGCAAGGTCAGCACGCCGGTCAGCACGGTCAACTTGGCGGCGGCCACCGCGTAACGCCGGGGGACGGCCGCGAACGTGGTGCGCATCAGGCCGGAGGCGTACTCGCCGCCGATCGCGACCGCGCCGACACCACTGGCCGCGAGGACGACGAACATCTGCGCCTCGGTGGGGAAGGCGTCCCAAAGCGGGGAGCGTACCGCCCGCCGCTCGGCCGACCAGTCCGGCCAGCCCGCATGGGTGGCCAGCGCGGCGTGGACGGCGAGGCCGACCATGGCGAGCAGGATCAGGGCGAAGGCGGCCCAGGTGGAGCGCAGAGACCAGAGCTTGATCCATTCGGCGGCGAGCAGATCGCGGTAGCGGGTCGGGATGGCGCGGGTGGCGGGTCGGGTCGCGGCGGTCATCGAGTCTCCCCGGCGGCGTACTCGACATCGGTGGCGGTGAGTGCCATGAAGGCTTCCTCCAGTGAGGCGGTGCGGGTGGTCAACTGGTGCAGCGGGATTCGCAGGCCGAGGGCCAGTTCGCCGATCTGTTCCGTGCCCACCCCGGTGACGGCGAGCGCACCACTCGCATCCGGCCGCACGTCCGCGCCGACGCCCACCAGCGCCGTGGTCAGGGCGGCCGGTTCGGGGGTACGCAGGACGACCTCGGCCCGGCCGGCGCGGGCGGCGAAGTCGTCCAGGGACTCGTCGGCGATCAACCGGCCCCGGCCCATGACGACGAGGTGGTCGGCGCAGTGCTCGACCTCGCCCATCAGGTGACTGGAGACGAAGACGGTACGGCCCTCGGCGGCGAGCCGTCGGAACAGCTTCCGTACCCAGCGCACGCCTTCCGGGTCGAGGCCGTTGAACGGCTCGTCGAACATCAACACGGGCGGGTCGCCCAGCAACGCGGCGGCGATACCGAGACGTTGCCGCATGCCGAGCGAGAATCGGCCGACCCGGCGGTTGGCGGCATCGTCGAGACCGACCAGTCCCAGGACCTCGTCGGCCCGCCGGGAACCGATGCCGTTGCCGCGGGCGAGGGCCGCCAGGTGCGCCCGCGCGCTGCGCCCGCCGTGCACGTCCCCGGCGTCGAGCAGCGCGCCGGCGTGCCGTAGCCCTCGGGCGAGGTCCCGGAACCGGACGCCAGCGACCGTGACGGTGCCGCCGGTCGGAGTGGTCAGCCCGAGAACCATGCGCAGGGTGGTGGACTTGCCGGCACCGTTCGGGCCGAGGAAGCCGGTCACCCGGCCGGGTCGGACGGTCAGGGTCAGACCGTCGACGGCGGTGATGCGGCCGTACCGCCGGGTCAGGCCATCAAGTTCGATCATGCCGTTCACGCTGCCGGGTGGCCGGTCACTGCCGCGTCGGCCCGCCGGCCGTACCGGGTGCCTGGACAGTGGCCTGCGGGCGTACGCCCCCGGGCCGATGCCGGTGCGGCGTGCCGCTGGATACGGTGTGCCGGTGGACGCCACCGCCCTGATCCGGCCGCGTGCCGCCGTGCCGGTGGTACGGGCGGTGCTGGTCTGGGCCGGGGTCGTCCTCCTGCCGGTGCTCTGGGTGATGGCGCCGGCCGTGGCGACCAGCGGCGGCGGTGTCGGCGTCATGGGCTGGTGGCTGCCGGTGCGCTATCTGGTGCCGGTGCTGATCGTGCTGCTGCCGGCAGGTCTGCTGCGTCACCGCCCGGTGACCGCGCTCGGCCTGATGCTCGCCGGAGCGACGCTGTGCGCCGCGAGCGTGCACGGCTGGGAGCCCGGGTATCTGGGCGATCTCTTCAACCTCCAGTTCCTCGCCGTCGACGCGGCGCTCGCCGTCGTCGCCGCGAACCGCTCCCGTCGGGTGTCGCTGCCGGCCGCCGGGGCGGTGCTGGTGACGCAGGTGCTCGCCGCCTTCGTGAACCTCGGAGTCGAGCCGGTGGACCAGGCGGTGCTGACCGTGCTGGCGGTCGCGACAGCCTGGATCGCCGGCAATTCGGTGCGGGCACGGCGGAGCCACGCGGCCGCGATGCGCGGGCACGCCGCCGCCGAGGCGGTCACCGCCGAGCGGCTGCGCATCGCCCGGGAACTGCACGACATGGTCGCGCACAGCATCGGTGTCATCGCCATCCAGGCCGGGGTCGGTGCACGGGTGATCGACACCCAGCCGGCGCAGGCCCGCGCCGCGCTGGCCACCATCGAGGCGGCCAGTCGGGACACCCTGGCCGGGCTGCGGCGTACCCTCGGCGCGCTGCGCCGCGGCGACGGGGATCCGGCACCGCTGGAGCCGGTGCCCGGGTTGGTGGGCCTGGAGCGGCTGATAGCCGCGACGGGTGATGCCGGAGTCCGGGTCGAGCTGTGCACGGCCGGCGACGGGCCGGTCCCGGCCGAGATCGACCTCACCGCGTTCCGCATCGTCCAGGAGGCGCTCACCAACGTGGTCCGGCACGCCGGGGTCGACGCGTGCCGGGTCGTCGTCGAGCGCGGCGAACACGCCGTCATGGTCGAGGTCGTGGACGACGGCCGGGGCGGACCGGTCGGCGTCGAGGGGCACGGCTTGATCGGCATGCGCGAGCGGGTCACGGACATCGGTGGCCGGTTCCGGGCCGGACCACGCGCCGAGGGTGGCTTCCGCGTGACAGCCTGGCTGCCGGTGTCGTCGGAGACCGCCGTCCCGGCCGGCGATCGTCCGGCCCACGGCGACCGTGCTGGCGCTCGTCCCGTTGACGACGGTCACGTCGGGGGCTGTCTGGGTGGTGCTGGTTCTGCCGGTGGTCGTCCGGTCGACGGCGGCGGCGCCGGTGGTCGTTCGGATCGTGGTGGCGGGGCCGAAGGCCGCCGGGACGAGGCGGTGGACGGGTGACCATCCGGGTGCTGCTCGTCGACGACCAGCCACTGGTGCGGGCCGGGCTGCGTGTGCTGATCGCCGACGTGCCGGACATGGCGGTGGTCGGCGAGGCTGGCACCGGCGCCGAGGCGGTGCGCCTGACTCGGGAGGTGCTGCCCGACGTGGTGCTGATGGACCTGCGGATGCCGGGGACCGACGGCATCCAGGCGACACGGACGATCACCGGCTCCGGCGGGCCTGCCCGGGTGTTGGTGCTCACCACCTTCGACGACGACGAGCACGTGCACGCCGCGCTGCGGGCCGGTGCGAGTGGCTTTCTGGTCAAGGACATGGCGTTGGAGGACATTCTCGGCGCGATCAGGGTGGTGGCGGCCGGGGACGCGTTGATCGCGCCGGGCGTCACCCGGCGACTGATCGCCGAGTTCACCCGCCGGCCGGCGGTCCCGTCGCCCCGGCCGTTGTCCGGGGTGACCGATCGGGAGCGCGAGGTGCTCACCCTCGTCGGTCGGGGCCTTTCCAACGCCGAGATCGCGGCCGAACTGGTGATCAGCGCGGCCACCGCCAAGGCGCACGTGGCCCGACTGTTCAGCAAGCTCGGCGCCCGCGACCGGGTTCACCTGGTCATCGCCGCGTACGAGGCCGGCCTGGTCACCCCACCCCGCTGACCCGCCCCGGCCCCCACCCCCGCCCCCGCCTTACCGGCGCCCGCATCTTCGGGGAAAGTGCTGCCTCGACCGCCTCGGACCCAGCACTTTCCCCGAAGATGCGCGGCCTGCGTGCGTGGGGTGCAGTGGGGTGCGCGGCCTGCGGGGTGCGTGGGGTGCCTGCGGGGGTGGTGGTCGGGGGGCGTGGGGAGTGGGGTCAGCGGCGGGGGCGGCGTTCGGCGCGCCACCATCGGGCGAACAGTACGGCGCTGGCGATGAAGCCCAGCGACGCCGGGGCGGCGGCGAACCAGTTGATCCCGCCGGGGCTGGTCACCGCGGCACCGACGGCGGCGTAGCCGAACGCGGTCGGCGCGGAGGCGATCACGCTGCCGACGAGGAACGGCAGCACCCGTGCGCCGGTGGTGCCGTAGCCGTAGCTGACCAGGCCGAAACCGGAGATCGGCAGCAGCCGTACGGTGACCACGCCGAGCACGCTCTGCCGGGTGAACCAGCGGTCGAGGCGGGCCAGTCGGCCTCGCACGCGTTCGGCGACGAACTCCCGGCCCAGCACCCGACCCACGGTGAAGCCGATCGCCGCCGCCAGCAGGGCGGCGCCGAGCGCGTACGCGGCACCTTCCAGGGCACCGAAGATCGCGCCCGCGGCCAGCGTGATGAACGTGCGGGGGACCAGCGCCACCAGCAGCAGCGCGCCGCCGAGCACCCCGGCCACCGGAGCGAGCCCGCCCATCCGGTCGGCGAGGTCCGGCAGTGCCGTCGGTTCCGGGTGCGGCACCAGCAGCAGGGTCACCCCGAAGGCGGTGAGCAGGAGCAGCAGCAGCGCGAACCGGCTGGCCGACGGCGTCGCGGCGACCAGCAGGCGGCGCAACCCGGCGGGCGGGGGGCCGAGCGGTGGTGTGTCGGGCTGCGGAGGGCCGGCTACGGGGTCGCCCGCCCGGCTCGCCCGCAGTAGTCGTCTCCGCAGCTTGCGGATCATGCCCGGGCGGTGGCCACCGCGGTCCGGCGTTCGGCCCGCAGCCGGTCGGCCCAGGTGTCGTCGAGCGGGGGTAGGTGCTGCGCGCCGGTCGCCCAGCGCAGCAGCAGGTCGGCCAGGGCCGGGTTGCGGGCCAGCGCCGGGCCGTGCGAGTACGTGCCCAGCAGCTTGCCCCGCCAGGCTCCCTCGGTGGCACCGTCGTTGCCGACCCCGGCGGTGACCCGGGCCAACGGTGAGACGCCGGGGCCCAGGTGGGTGCGCCCGCCGTGGTTCTCGAACCCGGTCAGCGGTGGCAGGCCGAGGCGGGCGTCGATGTCGCCGGCCAACTCGCCGACGGCCCGGCTGGGGCCCCGGTCCGAGGAGAGGTCGAGCAGTTCCAGGCCCTGGTACTGGGTGCCCTTGGCGAAGAACGAGGTGCCCAGCAACTGGTAGCCGGCGCAGACGCCGAAGACCACCGAACCCTGGGCCACCGCCCGGTGCAGGCCACCGTCGGCGAGCAGTCGTTGCGCGCCGAGTGCCTGCGGGCCGTCCTCCCCGCCCCCGATGAGGTAGATGTCGGCCGTGGTGGGCAACCGCTCGTCGGAGCGGACCTCCAGCACCTCGACCGGAAACCCGCGCTGCTGGGCCCGGCGGGCCAGGATCAGGGCGTTGCCCCGGTCGCCGTAGGTCGACAGCAGGTCCGGGTAGATCCAGACGATGCGCAGGGTTTCAGTTGACACGATCCAACTCCGCTCGGATGTCCTGGAACGCGGTGTAGTTCGCGATGACCTCCAACCGACCCGGCGGTACCGCCCGGACCGCCTCGTCGAAGGTGCGTACGTACTGGAAGGGCACGTCATTGACCTCCAGCCGTACGGCCAGGTCGTACGCCCGGTCGCCGGTGATGAGCACCAGGCGGCCGCGCAGTGGGGCGAAGTCGACGTCGAAGAGCCAGGAGGTGTCCAGCCCGTCGGGGTCCCGGGCGTTGATGGACAGCAGCGTCGGCGCCTCGTCGGCCATGTCGAACGCCTCCAGCCAACTGGCCGGGTTCTTGGCCAGCAGCAGCCGCACGGTGCGACCGTCCCGAACGACCTGGGCGTAGCGCCCGGCCACCGAGGTCACGTCGCCGAGGTGGGGGACCGCGTCGAAGGGACGTACGCCGAATTCGGCGGCGACCGCCAGCGCGGTCGCCGCGTTGCCGATGTTGACCTTGCCCGGAAGCTGGAGTTTGACCTTGTACCAGGCGCCGGTCGGGTCGACGACGCCCTCCTCGTCCACGGTCCACTGCGGCGCCGGCCGGCGTAGCGGGCAGCCGGTGCACCACCACTGCTCGCCGGAGCGCTGGATGGTGGAGCCGCACTCGGGGCAGACCCAGGAGTCGTCGTGCCAGCGCTGACCGGCGGAGAACCAGGTGACGTGCGGCGGGGTGATCCGCTGGTCGTGTGAGGCCGGCGGGGTGGCGGCCCAGACCACCATCGGGTCGTCGGCGTTGGCGACCACCCGGATGTCCGGGTGCCGGGCCAGCGCCGCGCGCCAGAGCTGCGCCATCATGGCGACCTCCTTGGCCCGGTCCAGCTGGTCACGGGAGAGGTTGAGCAGTGCCACCACGTGCGGGTCGGTCGCCTCGATCACCTGGGCGAGGTAGTGCTCGTCGACCTCCAGCACCGCGTACGGCGTGCTGCCGGCCTTGGCCAGCGCGGAGGTGTGCCCGGTCGGCATGTTGGCACCGAACGAGTTGGTGGCGACCCGGCCGAGTACCCCGACGGCCGCGGCGGCGAGCCGGGTGGTGGTGGTCTTGCCGTTGGTGCCGGAGATCAGCGCGATGGCCCGTCCGGCGGAGAGGTGGGCGAGCAGTTCGGGGTCGATCTTCAGGCCGAGCCAACCACCGATCACCGAGCCGTCGCCCCGGCCCGCCGCCCGCGACAACGCCGCGGCGGTCCGTGACATGGAGCTGGCCACCTTGGCCCGCAGGGGCATCTTCGCGTCCGTCACCCGAGCGAGGTTACCGGACCAGCGGACCCGCGAGATCGGCACCGACGGCGATCCGTTCGCTCGGCGCGGCCAGCGCCCGGTCGGGTGACCCTCGGCCGGACGGAGTCGATCAATGTCGGAAAGCGGACCCACCCGGGGGCGCCCGCTCGGCCCTCCACTCCGCTCCACCCCGCCTGACGTGCGCTTTTGTGGCGACGCGCGGCGCGCCACGCGGTCAAATCTGGTTGCGAGTGGAGGGAAGTGGAGTAGAGTGGGGCGCATTGGTGGGGCCGGGAGGGGCCCACCGGCCCGGGGGGTCGGCGGCGCGCGAACGCCGCTCAAAGGGCGAGGGGGTTGGGCCGATGTTTCTCGGCACCCACACTCCGCGCCTGGACGACAAAGGCCGGTTGATCCTTCCGGCGAAGTTCCGGGATGGGCTGGCGGGGGGTGTCGTGATCACCAAAGGGCAGGAGCGCTGCCTCTACGTCTTCCCGACGCCGGAGTTTCAGCGGATCGCGGAGCAGTTGCGCGCGCAGCCGATGACGCACAAGGCGGCCCGGGCCTACAGCCGTGTGTTCTTCGCCAGCGCGCACGACGAGGTGCCGGACAAGCAGGGTCGGGTGACCATCCCGCCGCACCTACGTACATATGCGGGGCTCGACCGGGACCTGGTGGTCATCGGTGCGAGCACCCGGGTGGAGATCTGGGACAAGGTCGCCTGGGAGACCTACCTCGCCGAAAGCGAAGACGACTTCGCCGACATCGAGGAAGGGGTGCTGCCCGGCGGTCTGTAGGCGTGGCGACGCCCGACGTACTGCGAGATCTCCAGCCGCTTTCGAGTTCCTGGCATCCCTTCCCCGGTGCCAGGCGCACGATCCGACCCTCCGGGCCCTGCGGCCCGATGGGCGGGCGGAGAGCGGATGGGGATCTGGCGGTACGACGGCACGGCGTCGTCCGACGAACAGGGCGCGGATTCACAACCGGTTCAACCAGTGGGGGTCGACATGGGGGAGCTACGCGGCACGCACGTGCCGGTGCTGCTCGAGCGGTGTCTCGAGCTGCTGGCCCCCGCGCTGGGCCGGGGTGGGCGCACCGTGCATGTCGACGCGACGCTGGGTCTTGCCGGCCACGCCGAGGCCGTGTTGCAGGCCCAGCCGGAGACGGTGCTGGTGGGCCTGGACCGGGACACCGAGGCGCTGGCCCACGCCAGGGTCCGGCTGGCCCGGTTCGCCGACCGCGTCCATCTGGAGCACGCCGTCTACGACGAACTGCCCGAGGTGCTCGACCGGCTGGGATATCCGTCCGTGGACGGGATCCTGTTCGATCTCGGTGTCTCCTCGCTGCAGCTCGACGCGCCCGACCGCGGGTTCGCGTACGCGCAGGACGCGCCGCTGGACATGCGGATGGACCAGACCCGGGGGGTGACCGCCGAGGAGGTGGTCAACACCTACCCGCACCCGGAGTTGGCCCGGGTGCTGCGGGTGTACGGCGAGGAAAAGTTCGCCGGGCGGATTGCCTCGGCGATCATCCGGGAGCGGGAACGTGGCCGGATCACCTCGTCGGCGCGGCTGGCCGAGCTGGTCCGGGAGTCGATTCCGGCACCAGCCCGACGAACCGGGGGGCACCCGGCAAAGAGAACGTTTCAGGCTTTACGGATCGAGGTAAACAGAGAACTGGCAGTGCTGGAGACAGCGCTGCCGGCCGCTCTGGACCGGCTCGCCGTCGGCGGTCGCCTGGTGGTCCTGTCCTACCACTCGCTGGAGGACCGGCTCACCAAGCAGGCGCTCGCCGATCGGGTCCGCAGCACGGGTCCGATCGACCTCCCGGTCGAACTGCCCGGGTCAGAACCGACGTTCCGGCTGCTCAGCCGGGGCGCGGAACTGCCTGGGGAGGCGGAGGTCACCGCGAACCCGCGGGCCGCTTCGGTGCGCCTGCGGGCCGCGGAGCGGATCGACCCGCAGGCACGGCAACGGGGGCGTACCGACCGCGAACGGTACCGCCGCCGGGTCAAGGCGATGCACCAACCGGGGACGGCGTCGACCACGGGATCCGGTCCGGATCCGCGGCGGGCGCCGGGGGACACCACGGACGAAGAGGGGGAGGGGACATGAACGTAGACAAGCGTCGGGACATCGCCGGCGCCGGGCAGCGCGCACCGCGGTCGGGGGGCCGGATCGCGGCGGAGCGGACCCGGGGCGCGGGCGAGGGTGCTCGGCGGGCGGACCGGTCGGCGGAGACTCGCGCCCGGGGGGCGCGCGAGTTCCCGACCCAGGGCAGCGCTGCGCTGCGTCCGGTGGAGCGG
>NZ_JBXUOW010000029.1:0-72024 GCF_057196645.1 Micromonospora sp. ATLC16 | reverse complement strand
TCCCGACAACAAAAAATGCTGCCAAAACCCACAACCACAAAGGCCATGAGCAAAACTTGGCACTGGCTTATCAAACACCCTGTTGAGTTCTCAAAGAACAACCACACACCATCAAACAACCCCCACCAGGGGCCACCATCCGGGGCACCACACCCACCACAACCGCAGCGGGCACTTTTACTACGTTACCCGGTGGTTTCGGTCGTGTCAAACCGGCTTACACCGCTTCGTCACACTTCTACCCATTTCTCCGGGCACCACGATCGAACCAGCTTTCGCCGTCCCGTTCGTGGTTTCGGCAGGCCAGCCGCTGCGGTCTCCCGCGAGCGCGCCTGGGGCCCTACCGGTCGTCAACCATACCCGGTCGGTTTCGCCCGGCCAAATCCGCCTCCCGACGAATCTGCGGCACCGCCCGGTTCGGACCACGTGGCGTCTGGTGCCCGGTCCGAAGGTCTACCTGCGCTCCGGCCTCGGGCTTTCACCCTGTTTCGTCCGTTCCGCGCTGGCAGAGAGAAAGTTACGCGTCCGGCGGATCGATCGTCAAATCCACCGGGCGCGTCCCACGTCACACCTGTCGGTCGGTGGTCAGGAGCCGACCTCCACCCCGGCGAAGGACCGCTTCCCCCGACGCAACACGAGGTACCTGCCGTGCAGCAGATCCGCCGGCGAGACCACGGCGTCCGCTTCGACGACGCGGACGTTGTTCACGTAGGCGCCCCCCTCGGCGATCACCCGCCGGGCCTCCTTCATGCTGGGTACCAGGCCGGACTCCTTGAACAGGGCGGCCACCTCCGGAAGTTCGTCGAGGCGTACCAGCCCGGCCTCGGTGAGCGCGGCGCGCAGCGTCACCGCGGACAGGTCGTCCAACGATCCCCGGCCGAACAGGGCCTGACTGGCGGCGACCACCTGAGCCATCTCCCGCTCGCCATGGACCAGGGTGGTCAGTTCCTCGGCGAGGGCGCGCTGAGCGGCCCGGGACGCCGGCCGCTCTGCCGTCTCCTTCTCCAGCTTCTCCAACTCCTCGCGGCTGCGGAAGCTGAAGTAGCGCAGGTAACGGCCCACGTCCCGGTCGTCGACGTTGATCCAGAACTGGTAGAAGGCGTACGGGCTGGTCATCTCGGGATCGAGCCAGATCGCACCGCCCTCGGTCTTGCCGAACTTCGAGCCGTCCGACTTGGTCACCAGCGGAGTGGTGAACGCCTGGACCGGCCCGAGCCCGCGTCGGCGCACGTAGTCGACACCGGCGGTGATGTTGCCCCACTGATCCGAGCCACCGAACTGAAGCTGGCAGCCGTGCCGCCGGTGCAGCTCGAAGAAGTCGTTGGCCTGTAGCAGTTGGTAGCTGAACTCGGTGAAGCTGATCCCGCTCTCCAGCCGGGCCCGGACCACCTCACGGGCCAGCATCCGGTTCACCGGGAAGTGCTTGCCCACGTCGCGCAGGAACTCCACCACCGACATCTCGCCGGTCCAGTCCAGGTTGTTGACCAGGCGGGCGGCATGGTCTCCGGTGTACGACACGAAGGGCGCGAGCTGGTCACGGATCCGCTGCACCCAGGTCGCCACGACCTCCGGCGGGTTGAGGGTCCGTTCCGCGCTCTCCTTCGGATCACCGATCTGCCCGGTGGCACCCCCGACCAGCAGCAGTGGCCGGTGCCCGGCGAGTTGGAGGCGACGGGCGGTGGTGACCTGCATCAGGTGGCCGACGTGCAGGCTCGGTGCGGTCGGGTCGAAGCCCACGTAGAAGGCGGATCCCGATCCGTCGAGCAGCGCGCGCAGTTCGTCCGGGTCGGTGGAGTCCTGGAGCAGACCCCGCCAGCGCAGGTCATCGGTCAGGGAGTCCCGCCGGGGCGGCGAGAGGGTGCTGTCGGTCACGGTCACCGATTGTCCCCCATCAGCCCGGTCCGGCCCTACCGGGTTCCGGCGATAGGCGCCGGCACTAGGCTGGCGATTCCAAGATCGTGGAGGTGACCGTGGACGCGTCGACGATGTCGGGTGGCTTCTTCGCCCTGCTCGGGCTGGAGTTGGACGAGATAAGCGGGGACCGGGTCACGATCCGCTGGCGAGTCCGTCCCGAGCTGCACCAGCCGTACGGCATCCTGCACGGCGGGGTCCACTGCTCGGTGGTGGAGACGGCGGCGAGCCTGGGTGCCGGCTTCTGGCTGGGTGAGCGCGGGCGGGTGGTCGGGGTGTCCAACCAGACCGATTTCCTGCGGGCCGTGGCCGAGGGTGAGTTGGTCGCGGTCGGCACCCCGGTGCACCGGGGGCGGAGCCAGCAGCTGTGGCAGGTGGAGATCACGGACACGGACGGGCGGCTGGTCGCCCGTGGCCAGGTCCGCCTCCAGAACCTCTACCCGGCCGCGGACTGACGAAAGCCGCGACTGACGACGGCGGCCGGCTGAGCGGGTAGCGCGCCGTCGACAGGAAACCGCGCGCGGCCCGACCGCCGCTCAGCGTCGCCACCGTGCCTGAGCAGCACTGAGGGCGGTTTCGGGTAGATGGCGGCTTTGGTGGCGTTATCGTCGCGTCGATGACCGAGCCCGCATCGCCGACGTGAGGAAGCTCCTCGCCGCCACGCTCGGCATCCTGTCCGCGGTCGGCGGCTTCGTCGACATCGGTGACCTGGTCGCCGCCGGCCAGGCCGGTGCCCGCTTCGGCATGGCACACGCCTGGGTGCTGCTGCTCGGGGTCGTCGCCATCTGCGCGTACGCGGAAATGGCCGGACGGATCGCGGCGGTGACCGGTCGCGCGGTGTTCGACCTGGTCCGGGAGCGGCTCGGCGCGCGGATGGCGCTGCTCAACCTGGTGGCGTCGTACCTGGTCACGGTGATCACCCTGGCCGCCGAGTTGGGCGGGGTGGCGCTGGCGTTGCGGCTGGCCACCGGCGTGCCGTACCTGCTCTGGGTGCCGGTCGCCGGGATCGCGGTCTGGCTGGTGCTGTGGCGGATGCGGTTCCCGGTGATGGAACGGGTCTTCGGGCTGGCCGGGCTCGCGTTGGTGGTCTTCGCCGTCGCCCTGTTCTGGCTGCCGACCGACTGGGCGGCGCTAGGTCGCAGCGCCGTGGCGCCCGACGACTCCGGTCAGGGGTGGGGGGCGTACTGGTTCGTCGCGGTGGCGCTGTTCGCCTCGACGGTCAGCCCGTACGAGGTCTTCTTCTTCTCCTCCGGCGGGGTCGAGGAACGGTGGAGTGCGGACGACCTGGCCGATGCCCGCTTCAGCGTGCTGGTCGGCTTTCCGGTCGGCGGCTTCCTCGCCCTGTCGCTGATCGCGACGGCGGCGGTGGCGCTACGCCCCGCCGGCCTGTCGGTGGACAGCCTCGACCAGGTCGCGCATCCGGTGGTGCTGGCCTTCGGCGCGGCCGGGCTGGCGGTGGTGGCACTGGCGTTCTTCGCGGTCACCTTCGGCGCCGCGTTGGAGACCGGCCTGTCCGCCGCGTACGCCGCCGCGCAGTACTTCGGCTGGCAGTGGGGCAAGCGGGTGAGCCCGCGCGAGGCGGCCCGCTTCCACACGGTGCTGCTGGTCAGTGTGCTGCTCGGGGTGCTCCTGCTGCTCACCACGGTCGACCCGGTGTCGCTCACCGAATACATGCTGATCATCAGCGCGGTGGCGTTGCCGCTGATCTACCTGCCGATCCTGGTGGTCGCCAACGACCGCACCTACCTGGGCGACCGGGTCAACGGCCGGGCACTCAACCTGCTGGGTGCGGTGCTGCTGCTGGTCATCCTCGCCGCCTCGATCGTCGCCGTACCGCTGGCGATCGGTACGGGGATGGGCCAGTGAGGATCCAGATCAGCCAGGAGCTGCTCGACCGGCAACTGGTCGATCGCGACGGGAGGCTCATCGGCAAGGTCGACGACGTGGAGTTCGCGCTGGACGGGGACGGGGTGCCGTACCTGCGGTCGTTGCTCAGCGGGCCGGGCGCGCTCGGGCAGCGGGTCGGCGGCCGACTGGGCCGGATGCTGGTGCTGACCGCCGAGCGGTTCGTCACGGACCGGCCGATGGCGCCACTGCGCATCCCGTACGCGCTTGTCGAACGGGTCGACAGTGCGGTGTGGCTGCGGGTACGGGCCGACGAGTTGCCCACCTCGCCGGTGGAGGAGTGGTTGCGCCGGCACGTGATCGATCGGATACCGGGAGCGCACCGTGCGAGCGGGTGAGCTGTTGGGTCGGACCGCGTACGACCTTCAGGGCCGCCGGCTGGGCCGGGTGGTGGACCTCGTGCTGCGCGGCCCCGCTGACGGCCCGCTGCGGTTGACCGACCTGGTCGTCACCCGGCACTGGTACGGCCGGTTGAGTGGGCGGCTGATCGGCCCGCAGCGGCATCCCTCGGGCCCCTGGGCGATCCGGGCGCTGGCCCGGCTGCTCGGTCGGAGCACCCGGCAGGTGCCGATGGATCGGGTGCGGTTGGATCCGCCACTGCCCGGCCCGCGCGGTCCAGGCCGGGCCGCCGGCAGCTGACTCGCAGCGCGAACGACGGCCGTCGCGGGCGATCCGGCGCACCCGCGCGCTCAGCGCCGGGTGCCGTCCAGAACCGAAGAGCCGTCGGTCGGTGTGCCCGACGTCCCGTCCGGCTGCGCCTCGGGCGCGTCGGGGACGTCAGGTGCAGCCGCCTCGGCCGCGCCGGAAGCCTCGGGCGTCGCTGTCCCGGGGGCGTCCGGGTCCTTGGATGACGCTGTCGCCCGGCGCAGCCGGACACCGGAGACCGCCCGGTCGTCGGCGAGCGTCACCTCCAGCCGCCAGGCGTCGACGGTGAGATGCTCCCCGGCGCGGGGGATCCGGCCGAGACCGGCCAGAAGCAGCCCGGCCACGGTGGTGTAGGCGCCGTCCGGACGCCCGGGCAGTTCCACACCGATGTCGGACAGATCGTGCACGGGAAACGTGCCCGGCAGCAGCAGTGCCCCGTCGTCGTCGGTGCGTACCGCGCCGACGTCCCGGTCGGTCTCGTCGTAGATCTCCCCGACGACCTCCTCGAGGATGTCCTCCAGGGTGACGATGCCCTCGACGGCACCGCGTTCGTCGACGACCAGGGCCATGTGCTGGCGTTCGGCCTTGAACCGGCGCAACGCGTCGACCACCAGCACCGAGTCCGGCAGCAGCAGCGGCGGGCGAGCGTACTCGTCGACCGGCTGGTCGTCACCGACGCCGACCAGGTCCCGCAGGTGGATGACGCCCACCGAATCGTCCAGGCCGCCGTGGCGGACCACCGGCGCGCGCGAGTGCCCGGAGGCGGCCAGCACCAGCCGAGCGGCCTCCGCCGTGGTGCCGCTGTCCAGGCAGAACACCTGCAACCTCGGCACCAGCACCGCCCGCAGCCGCCGTTCGGCGATCTCCACGGCACCGGCGATGATGGTCTGCTGCTCCTTGGTGAAGCCGTGGTGACCGGCCACGATGTCCCGCAGCTCGTCCGGGCTGATCTCGTCCCGCTCGGGCTTCGGATCCAGGCCGAACAGCCGTACCACCAGGTCGCTGGTGGCACCGAGCACCCAGACGACCGGCCGGGTGAGGGCGGCGAGCAGGTCGAGCGGGCGGGCGACGAGCAGCGCCCACCGCTCCGGGACCTGCATGGCGATCCGTTTCGGGGCCAGCTCGCCGAAGACCAGGGTGACGAAGGTCAACACCAACGTGACCAGCACCACGGACAACGGGCCGGCGGCCCGGCCGAGGACGCCCTCCAGCAGCGGAACCAGCGGCTTGGCCAGCGACACCGCGGCGGCGGCCGAGGCGAGGAACCCGGCCAGCGTGATGCCGATCTGGATGGTGGCCAGGAATCGGTTGGGGTCGCGGGCCAGCCGGGCCAGTACCCGGCCCGTGCGCCCGGTGCGTTCCAGCCGTTGGAGCTGGCTGTCCCGCAGCGACACCAGCGCCAGCTCGCTGCCGGCGAAGATCGCGTTCACCACGATCAGGACTGCGACCAGGGCCAGCTGGCTCCAGTAGCTCTGCACGCCCGGTTCTCCCTCGCTGGACCACGCCCCGTGGCGCCGCCGGTGGTGGCCCCGCCGGCGTAGCGGTGCCTATGCCCACTCGCCCGGGCGGTGAATCATAGCCCTGCCAAGGGCGGTCGGCGTCGTCGATCGTTCAGCCGTGTGGCAGCGCCGGTGCCGGCAGATCCAGCACGTACGACTCCCCCGCGCGGCGGAACCCGAGACGGTGGTAGTACGGGGCGACCATTCCCGGTGGGCTCAGCACCTGGCGGAACCCGCGGTCGGTGAACAGGCTGCTGCGCCGGTAGACGAACTCGCCGGGGGTGAAGTCACGAAACGGCGGGGTGACGTAGTCCAGGTCGACCTGGGCCACCCCGTCGCCGACGTCGCGCACCAGCACCACACCGACGACCTCGTCGGCGCGTACGACGAGGAAGGCCGAACGGCCAGCCAGCCGGTCCGGGCGGAAACCCGGGTTGAACCGGGCGATGTCGGCGGCGTGCACCCGCAGCGTGTGGGCCAGGAACGCGTCGTCGGCACCCACCTCGACGACCTGGTAGGTCTGCTCGTCGTGTCGGGTGCCGAGCAACCGCCGCAGGTACCAAATGTTGATCACGGCCAGAACCACGTTCAGACCGACCATGGGCCAGACCCGGATCGTGGCGTTGTAGCCGATCAGAACGGCACAGCCGACCAGGTTGAGGGCGCGCAGCCGAAGGATGCGCGTCTGCAGCAGCGACCAGATCAGCAGCGCGGAGCCGGCCCAGCCGACCAGTTCCAGCCAGTTCACCCCGCGAGGGTAGTCGCCGCCCTGGTCAGCCCCGGTGTCAGGGGGCGGATCACGCCGGATCGGCGCCCGGTAACGCCGGCAGTTCCAGCACGTACTCGTCGATCTCGTGGCCGCGGCCCGGGGCGTACGCCCGGTCGGTGCCGCGCACCACGAAGCCGCAGCGACGCAGCACCGTCAGCGACGCGACGTTGTCGGTGGCCGTCCGCGCGAACAGCGGCCGGCGGGTGACCTCCCGCAGCAGCGCGGCCAGGGCGCGGGTGGCGTACCCGCGGCCCCAGTGCGCCCGGTCGATCCAGTAGCTGACCTCGAACGCGCCGTCGACCGGGAAGGCCAGCACGTGACCGACCACCGTGTCGTCGATGGTCACCGCGCGGGCCAGGTTCTCCGGGCCGGTGAGGATGCGGACCCAGTGCGCGGCGAACGCCCGCCGGTCCGTCGGATCCTCGGCGCCGAAGGCGGCCATCCGGCTGGCCTCCGGGTCGAGCTGGTGGACGAAGAACTCCACCAGGTCGTCCTCGCGCACCGGGCGCAGCCGCAGGTCATCGGTCACCGAACGACCATACGCGCCGGTGCCGCCCGGCTTCACCAGCAGCACCGACGCCGCTCCGGCGCCGCGGCCGATCCCGGAGTACGTCGGGAGTCGATCTGCCCACCATGACGCCGTCAGGTGAGAAGCTGACAGCGGAGTCGAGGAGGACATGTGATGGTCAGCAGCACCGGCGCCCCCGTCGTGGTGGGTGTGGACGGTTCCGAGATCGGCCTGCACGCGGTGCGTGCCGCCGCGCGGGAGGCGGCGTACCGGCACCGTCGGCTGCGCATCGTGCACGCGTTCATCTGGCCGCTGATGGGGGTGCCGTTGGGTCCCGCGCCGGGCGGGCCGGCCGACGGCGGCCTGCGGAACCAGGCCGACAGGTGTCTTGCCGACGCCGTCGCCGAGGCCGGCAAGGCGGCCCCGGAGGTGGCGGTGACCAGCGAGGTGGTCGACGGAGCGGCGAGCACCGTCCTGCTCGCCGAGGCCCGGGACGCGGCGTTGGTCGTCCTCGGCAACCGGGGGATGGGCGGCTTCGCCGGGCTGCTGCTCGGCTCGGTGGCCGTGCAGGTCAGCGCTCACGCGGACGGCCCGGTACTGGTGGTTCGCGGCGAATCTCGGGCGGACGGGCCGGTGCTGGTCGGCGTCGACGGTTCGGAGCTGTCCCGGGAGGCCGTCCGGTTCGCCTTCGAGGAGGCGGCGTGGCGCGGCACCGAACTGGTCGCGGTGCACACCTGGCTCGATCCGGCCCCGGCCAGTCCCGGTGACATCCTGCCGCTGGTCTACGGCCTCGACGACGTCCGGGACGAGGAGGAGCGGGTCCTCGCCGAGGCGGTGGCGGGCTGGTCCGAGCGCTATCCGGAGGTGCCGGTGCGGCGGCGGTTGGTGCGCGGTTCCCCGGGCCGGGCGCTGGTGGAGGAGTCCCGCACCGCCCAACTGGTGGTGGTGGGGGCGCGGGGGCGCGGGGCGCTGGGCGGGCTGCTGCTCGGCTCGGTCAGCCACGCCGTGCTGCACCACGCCCACTGCCCGCTGGCGATCGTCCGGAAGCTGCGTACGGTCGAGGAGACCTGACCGGTGGTGTGTCGGCGCGTTCCGGCGGGGGGACGCGCCGACAATGAACCCTGACCGACCTGTGGAGCGACGATGAACCGACCTGTCGTGGTGGGGGTGGACGGATCGCCGCCGAGCCTGGTGGCCGCGGAACACGCGGCTCAGGCGGCGGTGTGGCGGTCCCGCCCGTTGCACCTGGTGCACGGCTACCTGCACCCGCTCGGCTACGGCGTGCCGATCAACCCGTACGAGGTGGGTGTGCCGGCAGCGTCGGAAGACGGCCGCAAGATGCTCGAACAGACCGCCGCCGAACTGGTCGACCGGTGGCCGGGGCTGACGGTCGACGTGCGTCAGGTGGCCGGCGGGCCGGGTGCGACGCTGGTCGAGGAGTCCCGGCGGGCGGAGCTGGTGGTGGTGGGCAGCCGGGGCCTGGGCGGCTTCGCCGGGCTGCTGCTCGGCTCGGTCGGCACCCAGGTCGCCGCGCACGGGCACTGCCCGGTGCTGGTGATCCGTCCGCCCGACCGTCCGATCCCCACCGAGGGGCCGGTGCTGGTCGGTGTGGACGGTTCGGAGCCGGCCGAGCTCGCCGTCGGTCACGGCGCCGAGGAGGCCGGCCGGCGTGGCGGGACGCTGGTGCTGATGCACGTCGTCGACGAGGGCGACGACGACGGGGAGGCGGCGGCTCTGCTCGCCACCGCCGGTGCGGCGGCGCGCGGCAGCCACCCGGGGCTCACCGTCCAGGAACGGGTGCTCGTCGCGTCCAACCCCGACCTGGCGCTCATCGAGGCAACCGGTGATGCGGCGCTCGTGGTGGCCGGCTCGCGCGGTCGGGGTGGCTTCGCCGGGCTGCTGCTCGGCTCGGTCAGCCAGACGCTGGTGCACCACGCCCGCTGCCCGGTGCTCATCGCCCACCCGCACGAGCCGGAGCAGTGAGTACCGCTCGGCCGGGCCGCCGATGACGGCGGCCCGGGTGCCGGGTCCGGGAACGTGCGCGGCGGGCCGGCGACCGGCGGTGTTCCCACAGCGGCGCGGTCAGCCGTCGCGGCCGTGAAGCAGCTGATCGAAGCTGGTGGTGAGGGCGAACGGGTCGGCGGGCCCGCTGGACGGTGCACTGCGCCGTACCAGCTCGGCCAGTTCCCGACCGGCGCGCTCGATCCGGGCGCGCAACGCTCCGTCGACGGTGCCGCCGGACCAGTCCTCCGGCGCGGCGAAGACCGCGGTCGGTGCCACCACCGCCCGCAGGTAGGTGAACATCGGACGGAGCGCGTGCTCCAGCGCCAGGGAGTGCCGTGCGGTGCCGCCGGTTGCGCCGATCAGCACCGTACGGCCACCGAGCGCGTCGGCATCTACCAGGTCGAAGAAGGACTTGAACAGCCCGTTGTACGAAGCGTTGAAGATCGGGCTGACGGCGATCAGCCCGTCCGCCCCGGTGACCTCGTCCAGCACCCGCCGCAGCTGCTCGGACGGAAAGCCGGTGAGCAGGTGGTTGACGATGTCGTGGGCGTGTTCGCGCAGCTCGACCGGGCGCAGCTCGACCTGCTCCCCGTGCCGGACCAGCTCGCCGCGGGTCGCTGCGGCGAGCTGGTCGGCGAGCAGCCGGGTCGACGAGGGCTGGCTGAGACCGGCCGAGACCACGGCGAGGGTACGCAGGGTCATCGGGCGGCCTCCGGCGCCCGGCCGGTGACGTCGTCGACGGCGTGGACGGTGCTGTCGCTGCCTCCTCCGGCGGCGGCCAGCAGCGAGGCGTGGGTCGGTGCCAGCGGCACGTGCGCCGGCCGCAGCGACTCGAACTCCTTGCGCAGCACCGGGACGACCTCCTCGCCGAGCAGATCGAGCTGCTCCAGGACGGTCTTCAACGGCAGCCCGGCGTGGTCGATGAGGAACAACTGCCGCTGGTAGTCACCCACGTAGTCGCGGAAGCTGAGCGTACGGTCGATGACCTGCTGCGGGCTGCCCACGGTCAGCGGGGTCTGGGCGGTGAACTCCTCAAGCGAGGGGCCGTGGCCGTAGACCGGCGCGTTGTCGAAGTACGGGCGGAACTCGCGCACCGCGTCCTGGGAGTTGCGGCGCATGAACACCTGGCCGCCGAGTCCCACGATCGCCTGGTCGGCGGAGCCGTGACCGTAGTGTTCGAAGCGCTGCCGGTACAGGCCGACCATCCGCCGGGTGTGCTCGGCGGGCCAGAAGATGTGGTTGGCGAAGAAGCCGTCGCCGTAGTAGGCGGCCTGCTCGGCGATCTCCGGGCTGCGGATGGAACCGTGCCACACGAACGGGGGCACGCCGTCGAGCGGGCGCGGCGTCGAGGTGAACGACTGCAACGGGGTACGGAACTTGCCCTTCCAGTCGACCACGTCCTCGCGCCACAACCGGCGCAGCAGGTCGTAGTTCTCGATCGCGAGGGGGATGCCGTTGCGGATGTCCTGCCCGAACCAGGGGTAGACCGGGCCGGTGTTGCCCCGCCCCATCATCAGGTCGACCCGGCCGTCGGCGAGGTGTTGCAGCATCGCGTAGTCCTCGGCGATCTTCACCGGGTCATTGGTGGTGATCAGCGTGGTCGCGGTGGACAGCAACAGCCGCTCGGTGCGGGCGGCGATCCAACCCAGCATGGTGGTGGGCGACGAGGGCACGAACGGCGGGTTGTGGTGCTCGCCGGTGGCGAAGACGTCGAGGCCGACCTCCTCGGCCTTCAGCGCGATGGTCACCATCGCCTTGATCCGTTCGGCCTCGGTGGGCTCCCGGCCGCTGGTCGGGTCGACCGTGACGTCGCCGACGGTGAAGACTCCGAATTGCATGACCGCTCCCCTTGTGTCGTCCGACCGGGTGGTGCCCGATGCCAGCGACAACATATTTGACGAGTCAACTATTCCGCCAGCCCGTCCCGCGCCAGTGTCCCCCGTCACGCCACCCCGTCCCCAGTCCGTACCGGCTGGTCGGTCAGGCGGCTGGACCGGCATGCTGGACCGACGCACGTCGCGGCACCGGTCAGGTACGGCGTCGTGGCACGTGCCAGCGGTACGCGTCCGGGGGGGTCGGACCGCGATGGGCGTGCGAGGCGGGATCCGCGCCGTTACCGGCGTACGCCTCGACCTCGGTGAGCCGGATCCGGACCCCGTTGGCCGACACCTCCCAGCCCAGCAGGTTCCGCGCCGTCTGGGCGACGTCGGCGGCCGGGGCGCTCAGCCAGGAATGGTCCACGCCCCAGGTAACCCGACCCGGGTCCGGCCGGCAACCGCTGCTCCCGAACCTCACAGCGGTCACTCGGAAGCGACGGCTATACCCAGAGTCACCTAATGGGGGTCATCAGGGTTGTCGTGGCGCGCCTTCGGACCTCCTAGCCCAGCGTGCCAGCTTCGTGACTTTTCGCTGTTCAAGCAGGTGAAAGTCGTGATCATTGATCTTCGGGAACTTTGTGGACGCTGTGCCATAAACATCAGGGCCATCACCACGGATAGTGATTGACGGGACTGAGGGACAGGGAGAAAGATGATCGAGACGCTGTCGGGGCCGCTCTCCGATTATGGAGCTACGGCTCTGGTGCTGACAATCGCCGCCATGGCCGCCGGACTGGTACATGCCTACGTGGCACACCGCACCCGGCTGCACCAGGAACGCAAGACATCGACACGCGCCGCAGTCCGGCTGGCCGGGCTGGTCGAGCTGGCGGCCGAACGCGAGGTCGTCCGAATCTTGGAGCGCGATCGCGACGGGCATCGCGAGGTCAAACTGGGCGGCCGCGTGATGCCGGGTCACGACGCCAGGGAAGCCGCGTGACCGGGGTCGAGGGCACCGCCGCCCTGACCCCCGAGCCGGCGGACCGGGAGGCGACGCGCAAGGCGGAGGCCGCGCGCCGCAAGGCCGAGGATGATCAGCAATTCGCCGCCTTCTATGAGGCTTCGTACCACCAGGCAGAGCGCGCCCTCGGCGCCAGGTGCCGGGACCGCGGACTGGTCGAGGACGCGCTCAACGAGGCCTACCATGTCGGTCGGATCAAGTGGTCCATGCTCCGTGAGCATGTCAAACCGGCCGCCTGGGTGATCAAGACCGCCCGGTTCAGAATCATGAAGGCAGAGCAGCGCCAGCGGCGGGAGACCGCAGTCGCGCCGGAGGAGTTGCCACCGTCGACGCCGCACCCGGACATCGCCGATGCGTGGGAAGCGCAGGAGACACTGCGAACCTGGTTGCGTCAGCTGCCACCTCGACATGCCGAGGTGTTCCAGCTGGACCACGACGGCTTCTCCATCCAGGAGATCGCCCGCACCCTCGGGGTGACCGAGAGCAGCGTCCGTTGTTACAAGGCCGCCGCCAAGAAGCGGCTGCGTGAACTGGCCGAGGAGGCTGGCTACACGGACTCGGAAGGTTCCCGGTGTAAGGGAGGCAGCCGTGGATCTCGATGACATTCTGGCGCTGGCCCGAACCCGCCGGACCAGTCCGCTGGAACACGCCCGCGCCCGCCGCTTCGCGCGAGCCGTCCAGAGCCAGTACGACCACTCGTGCGCCGAGGGGCACGAGATCATCGTCGACACCGATCTCGTCGACCCACTGGCCACGGAGGTCGACGAGGCGACCCGGGTCGCCCGCGCCGCCCAGTTGGCCAAGCTGGGAACCATCATCTGGACGGCCGGCGACAAGACCGAAGGCGTCGGGCGTCTCACCTGGTCGGATGAGATGGCGATGATCTTTGGACATGCGCCGGGCACGCTGCGCCTCACTCCCGAAACGCTCGGCGAACTCCTGCATCCCGACGACCTACGCAGGGTGCGTCGACTGGTCCGGACGGCATGGCGGCAGAAACGTCCCGACGAGGTCACCTTCCGGGTGATGCAGCCGGGCGGCAGCGTCCGCCACGTGCACTGCCACGTCGAGATAGTCGAGACCGCAGGCCAGCCCTCGGGCATGATCGCCACCGGCGAGGACGTCACCGCCCTCGAAGTCGCCCGGCAGGAGCGACGCCGGCGGACCATCCGCAGCCAGATGCTCTCGGCCGACCTCTCCGCGCAGGACATCCTGACCGGACTGCCGACCCGCGGCTACCTGACCGACGAGGTGGATCGCGCCCGTCGCACCACCGCTGGCGCGCTCATCATCGTGGCGACCGAACCCGCCACCCGCATTCCTGATGCACTCAGCGACGAGGACCGCGACGAGTTGACCGCATCCGTCGCTCAGTTGCTTCGCACGATCGTGGGCGACCAGGTCACCTGCGGAGTGGTAGGTCCGGGCCGGTGGGGCGTCCTGCTGAGCCCGGTCGACGAGCACTCCGACGCCGCCGAAGCCTTGGCCACCCGGATCGTCGAGGAGTTCCGACGCCATCTGTTCGGCATCCGGCAGCGCACGTCGCGCCTCAACACCTGGGCGGGCGTGGTGCACTTCCACGGTGGCGTCCAGGCCAGTGGATCGGAGCTGCTCATCGACGGCGAGCACGCGGCCCAAGACGCGCGTGCCCAGGGCGCCCCGGTCACCGTGCTCGACCAGCCCGTGCCGGACCCGGACCGTACCGAACGATGCCGTGCCCGGGTTCGCCGCGCAGTCGCCGCCAACCGATTCGCCCTCTTCGCTCAGCCCATCGTCGACCTCCGCCTCAACCAGGTCACCCGACACGAGATCCTGCTGCGGGTGCCCAGCGAGACCGGCGAACTCGTCGCTCCATGGCCCTTTCTCGACATGGCCGAGCGGGTGGGCGAGATCCTCGCGGTCGACAAGTGGGTCATCGACCACGCCCTGGAACTGATCGGTCGGGGCAGCCAGACCTCCCACTACCAGGTCAACGTCTCTGGCAAGTCGCTGGCCGACCCCGGCCTGCTCAGCTACGTGACCGAGGCGATCCACCGGCACAAGGTCAGGCCGGAGTGCCTGACCTTCGAGATCACCGAAACCGCACTCATCGAGAACCGCAACGAAGCCCTGGACTTCGCCAGTGGAATCAGGGAGATCGGCTGTGGCCTGGCCCTCGACGATTTCGGCACGGGGTACGCCACCCTCTCCCATCTGAAGTACCTCCCCGTCGACCTCGTCAAGATCGACGGGATGTTCGTGGCGGACCTTCGTCGGTCACCGGCGAACCAGGCCATCGTCTCGGGCATGGTCAATCTGGGACACGCCTTGGGGATTCAGGTTGCCGCCGAACATGTGCAGGACGACGAGACCATCGAACTGCTGAGGAACTGCGGTGTCGACTTCGCGCAGGGCTACCAGACCGGCAGACCTGAACCGATAGCTGTGTGCCCGGAGGAGCAGGTACGGAGCATCGAGTTCGTGTTTCGAGTCCCATTGCAGTACACCGCGCTCGGCTAGGAGGTCAGCCAGCAGCACCCGGTGGTCCGAACCGAAGCCACCTGGGACGCACCGACGGCACGCCAACCCGTACGCCGCCGACCCGTACGGGGGCACTCGCCGTGCTCCTGAGGCTGGCCACCCACCGAGACAGCCAAGCCGGTAGCCACCTGAACCCTGGCCATCCGAGTAGCAACTTCGGGGAAAGTGTCGCCTCAGCGAGCCTGGAGGCAGCAGTTTCCCCGAAGTTGCACGAGACGAGCCGGGCGGGGCGACGTCAGCGCGGGACGACCTGCTCGGCGGACCAGTCGCGCCAGGTGGTCAGGTGGTCGGCGGCGGTGGCGAGTTGGTCGGCTACCGGGCCGGGGCCCGTCGAGCCGCTGGTGATCCGGGCGGCGAGGGCGGAACGGACCGACAGCACGTCGCGGACGCTCGGGTCGAGGTGCTCGCTGACGGTGGCCAGGTCGGCATCGGAGACCTCGTCGAGGGCGCAGTCCCGGGCCGCGCAGAGCGCCACCAGCCTGCCGGTGATCTCGTGCGCGTCGCGGAACGGCACGCCCCTGCGGACCAGCCAGTCAGCCACCTCGGTGGCCAGGGAGAAGCCCACCGGCGCGGCGGCGACCAGGCGGTCGACGCGTACCGTCATCGTGGAGATCATCCCGGCGAGCGCGGGCAGCAGCAGTTCCAGGGTGTCGACCGCGTCGAAGGCCGGCTCCTTGTCCTCCTGCATGTCCCGGTCGTACGTCATCGGCAGGCCCTTGAGCATGGTCAGCACCGCGACGAGTCCGCCGACCAGCCGACCGGACTTGCCCCGGGCCAGCTCGGCGATGTCCGCGTTCTTCTTCTGCGGCATGATCGACGAGCCGGTGGCGAAGGCGTCGTCCAACTCGACCCAGCCGAACTCCTGCGACGTCCAGAGCACCACCTCCTCACCGAGCCGGGACAGGTGCACCCCGACCATCGCGGTGACGAAGAGGAACTCGGCGACGAAATCCCGGTCGGCGACCGCGTCCATCGAGTTGGCGAAGGACGTCCGGAACCCCAGCTCCTTCGAGACCGCCGCCGGGTCCAGCGGCAGCCCGGAACCGGCCAGCGCCCCCGCGCCGAGCGGGCTGACCGCGGCCCGGTGGTCCCAGTCGCGCAGCCGTTCCAGGTCCCGCAGCAGCGGCTGCACGTGGGCGAGCAGCCAGTGGCCGAAGGTGACCGGCTGGGCGTGTTGCAGGTGCGTCATGCCGGGTGCGGCCGTGTCCACGTGCCGCCCGGCCTGCTCGACCAGGGCCTCGGCCAGCTCCACCAGTCGCGCGGCCACGCCCCGGGCGTGATCGCGCAGGTAGAGCCGCAGGTCCGTGGCGACCTGGTCGTTACGGGACCGGCCGGCGCGCAGCTTGCCGCCGAGACTGCCGAGCCGTTCCAGCAGCCCGCGCTCCAGGGCGGTGTGCACGTCCTCGTCGTCGACGGTGGGGCGGAACGTGCCCGAGGCGCAGGCGGCCTCCAGGTCATCGAGGGCGGCGAGGATGCGGCCCAGTTCCTCCGGGTCGAGCAGGCCGGCACCGGCCAGCACCCGGGCGTGTGCCCGGGAACCGGCGATGTCGTACGGGGCCAGCCGCCAGTCGAACTGCACGCTCACCGACAGGCGGGCCAGGGCCTCCGAGGGGCCGCCGGCGAAGCGCCCTCCCCACAGGCTCGTCCGGTTGGCCGCTGCGCTGTTCTCGGTCAAGCTCTTGTCATCCACCCGGTCAATTGTGGTCCCCACGATCAGCAGCCTCCCCACCGGGCACCCACGTCCGACACGACCTCACTCATGGCGTACCGCTCTCTTCGGCGCTGTCGTCCCGGCGGGCCCAGCCGGCGAGTCGTTCACCGAGCGCGGCGCCACCGTCAGCGGCGCGCGCCACGACGAAGATGGTGTCGTCGCCGGCGATGGTGCCGACGACCTCCGACAGGCCCGCCCGGTCCAATGCGCTGGCCAGGTAGTGCGCGGCCCCCGGCGGGGTACGCAGGACCGCGATGTTGCCGCTGGAGTCGACCTCGTTGAGCAGTTCGCGCAGCAGCCGTACCAGGCGGGCCGGCGCCGCCTCGGCGTCGCGCAGCGGGCGATGGCCGTCCTCGGGGATGACGTAGACGGCTCGGCCGTCACCGCCCCGGGCGGTGACCGCGCCGAGTTCCTTCAGGTCCCGGGAGAGGGTGGCCTGAGTGACCTGCACGCCCTCGTCGCCGAGCAGCTCGGCCAGTTCGGTCTGCGACCGGATCGGCTTGTCGCGGATCAGCTCGACGATGCGGGCGTGCCGAGCGCCTCGGGTCAGTGGTGCGGTCATGTCGGCTCCCCGTGGAGAAGGAAGGTCAGCAGCGCCTTCTGGGCGTGCAGCCGATTCTCCGCCTGGTCGAACACCGCGCTGCGGGGGCCGTCGAGCACCTCGTCGGTGATCTCCTCGCCGCGATGCGCCGGCAGGCAGTGCAGCACGACGGCCTCCGGCGCGGCGTGCCCGAGCAACGCCTTGTTGACCTGGTACGGCAGGAACGGGGTGTTGCGGTCCAACCCGTCACCCTCCTGCCCCATCGAGGTCCAGGTGTCGGTGGCCACCACGTCGGCGTCCCGCACGGCGGCGACCGGGTCGGTGAGCACCCGGACCGAACCGCCGGTGCCGGCGGCGATCGCCTCGGCGCGGGCCACCACGTCCACGTCCGGATGGAAGCCGGCCGGACCGGCGACCCGCACGTGCATCCCGGCGGTCGCGCCGGCCAGCAGATACGAGTGGGACATGTTGTTGGCCGCGTCCCCGACATAGGCCATCGTCCGCCCCTGGGTGCCGCCACACCACTCACGGACGGTGAGCAGGTCCGCAAGCAACTGGCACGGGTGGAACCCGTCGGTCAGGGCGTTGACCACCGGCACGGTGGCGCCGGCGGCCACCTCCGCGATCCGCTCGTCGCCGTAGGTACGCAACACGATCGCGGCCACGTAGCGGGACAGCACCCGGCCGGCGTCGGCGAGCGACTCGCCCCGGCCGAAATGGGTGACCTGGGTGTCCACCACCAGGGGGTGACCACCGAGTTCGGCGATGCCGACGTCGAAGGAGATCCGGGTACGCAGGCTCTGCTTGTCGAAGAGCACCGCCACCGAGCGGGGCCCGGCCAACGGCGCGAACGCGAAGCGGTCGGCCTTCATCCGGCCGGCCAGATCGAGCACCGCGGACTGCTCGGCCGGAGACAGGTCGTCGTCGCGCAGGAAGTGCCGGATCATGCGGAAGCCTCCGTCGGCATCATCGTGTCGGTCGAGATCTCGGTGCAAGAACGCCCCTGAGCGGACGTGTCCGGGACAGGGTCCGCGGCGACCGCCGGAGCGGCGATCGGGGTCGTGCGACGCGACGGCGTCTCCCGGGCAACACGATCCGGAGTGTTCGTGGCCGCGTCCAGGGCGGCCGGCAACGCCGTCAGGAAGGCGTCGGCCTGGGCGGCGGTGAGGATCAAGGGCGGGGCCAGGCGGATCACACCGGGCTGGATCGGGTTGACCAGGAAGCCAGCCTCGCGCAGCGCCCCGGCGAGGGCGGCGGACGCCGGTGCGGTGAGGGTGACGCCGAGCAGCAGCCCCGCACCGCGTACCCCGCCCACCAGCGGATGACCGAGTGCCTCGATCCCCCGACGCAGCCGCTCACCGACCCGCTTCACGTGATCGAGCAGCCCCTCACCGGCGATCGTGGAAACCACCGCCAGGGCGGCGGCACAACTGATCGGGTTGCCGCCGAAGGTGCTGCCGTGCGAACCAGGGGCGAGTAGGTCGGCCGCCGGGCCGAAGGCCAGGGTCGCGCCGATGGGCAGTCCGCCACCGAGCCCCTTGGCCAGGGTCACCACGTCCGGTTCGACGCCGTCGGCCTGGTGAGCGAACCAGTGCCCGGTCCGGCCGACGCCCGTCTGCACCTCGTCCAGCACCAGCAGGGCACCGTGCCGGGCGGTGATCCGCCGGGCCTCGGCAAGATAACCGGCAGGCGGGACCACCACTCCGTTCTCGCCCTGAATCGGTTCCAGGATCACCATGGCCGTGGCGTCGGTCACCGCCGCGGCCAGGGCGGCGACATCACCGTACGGCACGTGGGTGACCTCGCCCGGCAGCGGACGGAACGGGTCGGCCTTGGCCGGTTGACCGGTCAACGCGAGGGCGCCCATGGTGCGGCCGTGGAAGCCGCCGACGGTGGCCACCACGTGCGAACGGCCGGTGCACCGGGAAAGCTTGAACGCCGCCTCGTTGGCCTCGGCTCCGGAGTTGGCGAAGAACACCCGCCCCGGCCGGCCGGCCAGCGCCAGCAGCAACTCGGCCAGGGCCACCGGCGGCTCGGAAACGTACAGATTGGAGACGTGGCCGAGGGTCGCGACCTGCTTCGACACGGCCGCCACCACCGCCGGGTGGGCGTGGCCGAGAACATTGACCGCGATGCCGCCGAGCAGGTCGACGTACTCTCGGCCGGCCTCGTCGACCACGACGGCGCCGGAGCCCGCCACCAGCGCCATCGGCGGCGTGCCGTAGTTGTCCATCATCGCCTGCCGCCAGCGGCTGACCAGAGCACTCATGAGGGAATCACCATCGTTCCGAACCCTTCCGAGGTGAACACTTCCAGCAGGGTGGAGCGGGCGACCCGACCGTCCACGACGTGCGCGGCCGGCACTCCCCCGATGACGGCCCGCAGGCACGCCTCCATCTTCGGCACCATGCCCGACTCCAGCGACGGCAGCAGCTTCGCCAACTCGTCGGTGCTGATCTGGCTGACCAGGCTGGACGTGTCGGGCCAGTCGGCGTACAGGCCGGGCACGTCGGTGAGCACCACCAGCTTGCGCGCCCGCAGGGCGACCGCGAGCGCGGCGGCAGCGGTGTCGGCGTTCAGGTTGTGCAACACCCCGTCCACGTCCGGCGCCACCGTGGAGATCACCGGAATCCGGCCGGCGGCGATCAGGTCGTCCACCGCCGAGACGTCCACCGACTCGACGTCACCGACCTGGCCGACGTCGACCGGCTGCCCGTTGACGTACGCGGGCCGCCGCACCGCCGTGAACAGCCCGGCGTCCTCGCCGGAGAGACCCACCGCGAACGGCCCGTACGCGTTGATCAACCCGACCAGTTCCCGGCCCACCTGGCCGACCAGCACCATCCGGACCACGTCCATCGCCTCCGGGGTGGTCACCCGCAGACCACCCCGGAACTCGCTGTCGATGCCCAACCGGCCGAGCATGGCCGAGATCTGCGGTCCGCCGCCGTGCACCACCACCGGCTTGAGCCCGACGTAACGCAGGAACACCATGTCGGCGGCGAAGGCCCGCTGCAACTCCGGGTCGACCATGGCGTTGCCGCCGTACTTGATCACGAGCGTGGCGCCGGAGAAGCGGGCCAGCCACGGCAGCGCCTCGATCAGCGTGGCGGCCTTCGCCTGGGCACGAGTCAGATCAGAACTCAGAGTCACCGAGCCACCTTCCGTTCGCGACTGCGGGACTCCGCTGCGCTGCATTCCTCGCGCTCACCGAGCCACCTTCCGTTCGCGACTGCGGGACTCCGCTGCGCTGCATTCCTCGCGCTCACGTTGAGTAGGCCGAGTTCTCGTGCACGTAGGCGTGCGACAGATCGTTGGTCCACACCGTCGCCCCGGCGGTACCGGCGTGCAGGTCGATCCGGATGGTGACGTCCCGGCCGGCGAGGTCTACCTTCGAGCGGTCCTCGGCCGCCGCGCCACCCCGGCAGACCCAGCTGCCGTTGATCGCCACGTCCAGGGCGTCCGGGTCGAACGCGGCGGTGGTGGTACCGACGGCGGCGAGGATCCGACCCCAGTTCGGGTCCTTGCCGAACAGCGCGGTCTTCACCAGGTTGTTGCGGGCCACCGCCCGGCCAACCTCCACCGCGTCGTCCTCGTCCGCAGCGCCGACGACCTCGATGGCGACCTGCTTGGTGGCACCCTCCGCGTCGGCGAGCAGCTGCTGGGCCAGATCGAGACAGGCTGCGGTGACCGCCGAGGCCAACTCCGCCTCGCTCGGCGCGACACCCGAGGCGCCGCTGGCCAGCAGCAGCACCGTGTCGTTCGTCGACATGCAGCCATCGGAGTCGACCCGGTCGAAGGTGACCCGGGTGGCCGCCCGCAGCGCGGCGTCGAGCGCCTCCGGCCCGGCCACCGCGTCGGTGGTGAGGACGCAGAGCATGGTGGCCATCGCCGGGGCCAGCATGCCGGCCCCCTTGGCCATGCCACCGACGGTCCAGCCGGCACCGGAGACGACGGTGGTCTTGGGTCGGGTGTCCGTCGTCATGATCGCTTCAGCGGCGGCGACGCCGTTGTCACCCAGGCTCCCGACCGCGGCGGCGACCCCGGGCAGGAGCCGGTCCATGGGCAGCCGTTCGCCGATCAGGCCGGTGGAGCAGACCGCCACCTCACCCGCGCCGATCTGACGCACGGTGGCCGAGACCAACGCGGCGGCGGTGTGCTCGGCGGTGGCGTGGGTGTCCTGGAAGCCGGCCGGGCCGGTGCAGGCGTTCGCGCCACCGGAGTTGAGCACCACCGCCCGCACGATGCCGCCCCGGACGACCTGCTCGGTCCAGAGCACCGGCGCGGCCTTGACCCGGTTGGTGGTGAAGACACCGGCGACACCGGCGTCGGGGCCGTCGTTGACCACCAGCGCCACATCCGGCTCGCCGCTGTTCTTCAGGCCGGCGGCCACCCCGGCCGCCCGGAAACCCTGGGGTGTGGTCACGGTCACGGTGCGGTCCCCCAGACGGACAGGCCCGTGGTTTCGGGCAGACCGAACATCAGATTGGCGTTCTGCACCGCCTGACCTGCGGCGCCCTTGCCGAGGTTGTCCAGCGCGGCGACCACGATCAGCCGACCGGAGTCGACATCGACGGTGGCCTGCAGATGACAGGAGTTGCCGCCGAGCGTGGCGGCGGTGTGCGGCCACCGCCCCGCGGGCAGCAGATGCACGAACGGTTCGTCCGCGTACGCCTGTGCCAGCACCGGGCGCGGATCGGCCTCGCCGGTCGGCAGCGCGGTGACCGTGGCCAGGATGCCGCGCGGCATCGGGGCCAGCACCGGCGTGAACGACAGCCCGGTCGCCCCGGTGGCCTGCTTGATCTCGGGTACGTGCTGGTGCGCGCCCACCTTGTAGGGCGACAGGTCGCCCATCACCTCACTGGCCAGCAGGTGCGCCTTGGCGGCCCGGCCCGCGCCCGAGGTGCCGGACGCGGCGACGACCACCACGTCGTCGGGTCGGGCGACACCGGCGGCGATCAGCGGGGCCAGCGCGAGGGTGATCGTCGCCGCGTAGCAGCCGGTGCTGGCCACCCGTTCGGCGGCGGCGATCCGCTCCCGCTGACCCGGCAACTCCGGCAGGCCGTAGGTCCAGGCACCCGCGTGCGGGCCCCCGTAGTAACGGGCCCAGGCGTCGGCGTCCACCAGCCGGTGGTCGGCACCGAGATCGACGATCCGGACCCCGGCGGGCAGTTGTGCCGCGAGAGCGGCGGACTCGCCGTGCGGCAGGGCGAGGAAGACGAGGTCGGCATCGGCCAGCACCTCCGGAGCGGTCGCACCGAGGGTCACGTCCAGCCCGGTCAGCTGCGGATGGACGGCGTCGAGCGGCTGCCCGGCCTGACTGTGCGCGGTCGCGGCGACCAGGTCGAACTCGGGGTGTCCGGCGAGCAGGCGGAGCAGCTCACCACCGGCGTACCCACTTGCCCCGGCGACCGCAGCCCGAATCCCCATACCTACCTCCGCATGACTATGCAGTGAGAATAGCCTCGAAGGGAAGTTACTGCAAGGTCATACGATTGTGCGCATGGTGATGTAGTGCGGGGGGGGGGGGGGGGGGGGGGGGGGGGGGGGGGGGGGGGGGGGGGGGGGGGGGGGGGGGGGGGGCCCGGGGGGGGCGGAGGCGGCCCCCCCCACGATCAGTTGGCCCGCCCCGACAGCCCGTGCTGATGCTCGTACGTCCGCAGCGCGGCGTCCCACGCCTGCGTGTACTCGGACGGCCCGAGACCGAGATCACCGTGGCCCTTCACCGCCTCCCGCAGCAGACTCACCAAATCCGGGACGGTGTCACGGCGCTCCACCACGTACCGCTGGAAGACCTCGGCGAACTGCTCGCCGGCCAGCCGCGCCGCATGCCCGGTGACCGGGTCGTCCTCCAGGCTCTGCAACACCGCAGCCCACCGGCGGGTCAGGTCGTCGGCCTGCCAGGCACGGATCTTCTGTAGCTCGTGGTGGCACTCAAGCTCGATCCGCTCGTGCTCGCGGGCGAGGTCGACCGCCCGCTCCCGAACGATCGGCCTGCCTCGGCACCGAGTGGCGGACGTGCGGGTTTCCAGCGGGTTGAACCTGTTCCCGGGACCAACCTACCGAGGCACCGGCACCGTCCTCCGCGTCCAGCTGCGCTGGTCGAACCGGCGACGGATCGACTTCACCTCGTACCCGGTCAAGATCAGAGTGGCCCGGGTCGTGGCGGAACTGCCCCGCACCCACGGTGAAGTGGTGGCCGTGAAGCCGAGGATGCAACGGGGGCCCCTTCTCCGCACGCGGCGTGCAGAAGGGGCCCCCGTTGCCTGCCTGTCAGGCGCCGCGGAGGGTGGCGCCGTAGCGTTCGGCGGCGCGGGCGACGGCGGCGTCGCGGGCGGCCACCGCCTCCTCGACGGTCAGGGTGCGGTCCGGCGCCCGGAAGGTGAGCTTGTAGGCCAACGACTTGCGGCCGGCGCCGAGTTGCTCCGACGCGTACACGTCGAACAGGCTGACAGACTCCAGCAGCTCACCGGTGCCCTCGACGAGCGCCTGGCGCACCTGCGCCGCCGGCACCGACTCGGCCACCACCAGCGCCACGTCGATCAGGGCCGGCGGGAACGTCGACACCGACGGCGCGCCGACCGGCGGGGCCGACGGCAGGGCGTCCAGGTCCAGTTCCATGGCGCAGGTCCGCCTCGGCAACTCCAGCGTCGCCACGACCTGCGGGTGCAGCTCACCGGCGTGACCGACCACCGTCCCGTCGACCAGCAGCTCCGCGCAGCGGCCCGGGTGCCAGGGGGCGTAGTCAGCAGACCGCACCTCGACCTGCCCGTCGGGTACCCCGGCGGCGGCGAGCACCGCGCGGCCCGCCTCTACGGCGTCCGCCCAGCCTGCCGCCCGCCCGCCGCCCCACCAGCCGGCCGGCTCGATGTCGCCGGTCAGCACGACGGCGGCGTGCCGGGGTTGGCGCGGCACCACCGCGTCGGCGGCGGCGAACTCCGCGTCGGTGGGACGCCGGTCGACGCCCATCGCCGGCGGGCTGCCGGCGTCCGGCCGAGGGTGGAAGACCGTGCCGATCTCGTAGAGGGACAGATCCCGCAGGCCCCGGCCGAGGTTGCGCCGGACGATACCGAGCAGCGGGCCGAGCAGCGTGGTGCGCAGCAGCGGCTCCTTCTCCGACAGCGGGTTGGCCAGCCGTACCGCGCGGCGGCGCGGGTCGTCGGTGGGCAGGCCGAGCTGGTCGGCCAGCTCGGTGGCGACGAACGGGTGCGCCAGGATCTCGACGTAGCCACGCTCGGCCAGAGAGCGGGAGACCGCCCGGTGGCGTCGCTGCTGCCAGGTCAGGCCCCGGCCGGGCGGCGCGGTCGGCAGCACCGACGGCACCCTGTCGTACCCGTCGAGGCGGACCACCTCCTCGACCAGATCCGCCGGGTCGGTCAGGTCGGGCCGCCAGGTGGGCGGGGTGACGCTGAGCGCCTCGCCGCCACCAGCGGCCACCGCCACCTCGCCCGGATCCTCGGCCAACCGGTCGGTGCCCCGCGTCACGGTGCAGCCGACCTGCTCCAGCAGGGCGACCACCCGGGCCGGCGGATAGTCCACACCGACCCGCCGGGTGGGCAGGTCGGCCGGCAGGGTGACCGGGGTACGCGGCCGGACGTGGTTGATGTCCAGCACCTCCTCGCTGGCGGTGCCGCCCGCGTACGAGGTGAGCAACCCGACCGCCCGGTCCAGGGCGACCAGCGGCAGCGCCGGATCCACCCCCCGCTCCCAGCGCTTCGCCGCCTCACTGAACAGCTTGTGCCGGCGGGCGGTGCCGCCCACCATCGCCGGGTCCCAGTGCGCGGCCTCGAAGAGCACGTTGACGGTGCCCGGCAGCACCTCGCTGGTCTCGCCGCCCATCACGGCGGCAAGCGAGATCGGCGTGCCGTCGCCTTCGGCGGCGAGCGGGTTCGGCAGCCCGGCGTCGCAGATGACCATGTCCTCGGGGGCGAGGGCACGGGTCACCCCGTCGAGCGTGGTCAGTTTCTCGCCCGGTACCGCCCGGCGCACCACGAGCGGGCCGGCGATCCGGTCGGCGTCGAAGGCGTGCATCGGCTGGCCGAGTTCGAGCATCACGTAGTTGGTGATGTCGACCGGCAGCGAGATGCTGCGGATGCCGGCGACGGTGAGTCGCTGCCGCATCCACTCCGGGGTCTGCGCCGCCGGGTCGACGCCGCGCACCATCCGGGCCGCGAACCGGTCGCAGCCGACCGGGTCACGCACCTCGACCGGGTACGCCGGCTCGGGTGTGCCGGGCGTCGCGGGCATCCGGCCCCGGTCGGAGTAGTCCAGGCCGAGGGCGTGCGCCAGCTCGCGGGCGAGCCCGCGCAGGGACATCTGGTAGCCCCGGTCCGGGGTGATCTCCACCTCGACGATGACGTCGTCGAGGCCGACCACCGGACGCGCGTCGTCGCCGGGCTCGGCCACCACGTGTTCGGGCAGCACCAGGATGCCGTCATGGTCGTCACCCAGGCCCAGTTCCCGGGCCGAGCAGATCATGCCGTTGGAGTTGCGCCCGTACGTCCGGCGGGCACCGATGGCGAAGCCACCCGGCAGGACTCCGCCGGGCAGGATGACCACGACCCGGTCGCCCGGGGCGAAGTTGCGGGCACCGCAGACGATCTCCTGCGGCTCGCCGGTGCCGTTGGCGGTGCCCACGTTCACCAGGCAGAACCGGATCGGCTTCTTGAAGCCGGTCAGCTCCTCGATCTCCAGGACCTCACCGACCACCAGCTGCCCGGTGACCGTGCCGGAGAGGTCCACGATGGACTCGACCTCGATGCCGAGGTCGACCAGGGCCCGCTCCAGCACGTCAACGGGCAGGTCGGGAACGTCGACGTACTCCCGCAGCCAACTGAGAGAAACTCGCATGATGTATAACCACCGTCTCCGTAACTCGCGCCCGCACTAAGCCCCGTGGCCGAACGCCCGGGTGAACCGGACGTCGCCCTCGACCAGGTCCCGCATGTCGCCCACGGCGTGCCGGAACATCACAGTCCGGTCGATGCCCATGCCGAAGGCGAAGCCGGAGTAGACCTCCGGGTCGATGCCGCAGGCCCGCAGAACCCGCGGGTTGACCATGCCGCAGCCACCCCACTCGACCCACTGTGGACCCTTGCGGTGTTCCGGGAACCACACGTCGAACTCGGCCGACGGCTCCGTGAACGGGAAGTAGTGCGGCCGGAACCGGGTCTTCGCACCCGCGCCGAACATCGCCCGGGCGAAGTGGTCGAGCGTGCCGCGCAGGTGCGCCATCGTGATGCCCTTGTCCACCACCAGGCCCTCGACCTGGTAGAAGACCGGGGAGTGGGTGGCGTCCAACTCGTCGGTGCGGTAGACGCGGCCGGGGACGACCACGTAGATCGGCGGTTTGCGGGTGAGCATGGTGCGCGCCTGCACCGGCGAGGTGTGGGTACGCAGCACCAGACCGGAACCCTCCGGTGCGATGTGGAAGGTGTCCATCAGCCCCCGGGCAGGGTGGTCGACGGGGATGTTCAGCGCGTCGAAGTTGGTCCACTCCAGCTCGACCTCGGGACCCTCGGCCACCTCGTAGCCCATCCCGATGAACAGGTCGCTGATCTGCTCCATCAGCAGCGTGATCGGGTGCCGGGAGCCACGCGGATGCCGGTCGTACGGGAGCGTCACGTCGACTCGTTCGGCGACCAGGACCCGCTCGGCCTGCTCGCGCTCCAGCACCTCGGCGCGGGCGGCGTGCGCCTGCTCGATGGCGCGACGCGCCTCGTTGACCCGCTTGCCGGCGTCGGCCTTGGCGGCCGGCGGCAGCGCGCCGATCTCGCGGCGGGCCAGCGAGACCGGGGCCCGGTCGCCCAGGTGCGCCGGGCGCACCGCGGCCAGCGCCTCGGGGGCACCGGCGGCGGCGAACGCCTTCTCGGCCTCGGTCACGGCCTCGGCCAGTGCGGCCGGGTCGAGCAGGGCGACCTGCTTCGGGTCGTACGGATCATTGCGGTAAGTCATGGCGTACGGGCACTCCCTCACGACGGCGCCGGCCCTCGCGGGCGGCTAGGCGAGTCTACGGACGCGCGGCTGTGCCGCAGCCCGCCGGTGGGAGTCGCGTGGAGAGCAGGTCAGGCCCGCCGCCCGCCGACACCGGCGGGCTGGCTAAACGAACGCCGTGGTGCGTTCACCATCGGGGCCGCATCTCCTCCGTCATGCGCGCGTGACCTCGGGTCAGCGCTGTGCTCTGGCTGAAGAGTACAGGCAGACGGCCGCCGCCGCAGCCAGGTTGAGGCTCTCGGCCCGCCCGTGCAGCGGCACCCGGACCCGGGCGTCGGCGGCCTCGGCCAGCTCGACGGGCAGGCCGTGCGCCTCGGAGCCGAACAACCAGGCGGTCGGTACGCCCAGCCGGCCGGCGTCGAGCAGCTCGTCCAGGTCCTCGTCACCGTGGCCGGTGGCCGCGAGCACGGTAAGCCCGGCGGCCCGGGCGGCGGTGAGCGTCGCGACCGGGTCGCGTTCCCGGACCACGTCGACGTGGAACAGGCTGCCCGCGGACGACCTGACGCACTTGCCGTTGTACGGGTCGACGGCGTCACCCGCGAAGATCACCACAGTGGCGCCGGCCGCGTCGGCGGTACGCAGCACCGTGCCGGCGTTGCCCGGGTCACGGATGCCGGCGAGCACGGCCACCAGTCGGGGGCTGCGGGACAGCGCGACGGCCAGGGACACGTCGAGGTGCCGGCAGACGGCGACCAGCCCCTGCGGGGCGACGGTCTCAGCGAGCGCGGCCAGCGCCTCGTCGGTCACCTCGGAGACGGGTACGTCGTCGCGGGCGGCGCTCGCCGCGAGGTCGGCGTACCGGTCGAGGGCGGCGGGGGTGCCGAACAGCTCCAGCACGGTGCGGGATCGGCTCAACGCCTCCCGGACCGCCTGCGGTCCTTCGGCGAGAAACCGACCCGAGGCGTCGCGTTCGCGACGACGCTGAAGTCGGCGCGCGGCCACCACCCGGGGCGTACGCGGTGTGAAGGGCATGGTCTGGACCACACGCGCGAGGCGTCCCCCGTTGCCGAGGGACGCCTCGCTGCGCTGGATGGGACTCAGGCGGCCTGGGCGGGCGCGCCGCCGGTGCCCTCGGCCTGCACGGCGACCCGGGCCAGCTCGACGATCGCCGCGAACGCGGCGGCGTCGTTGACCGCCAGGTCGGCCAGGATCTTGCGGTCGACCTCGATGCCGGCCAGGCGCAGGCCCTGGATCAGCCGGTTGTAGGTCATCCCGTTGGCGCGGGCACCCGCGTTGATCCGCTGGATCCACAGCTGCCGGAAGTCGCCCTTGCGGTCGCGACGGTCCCGGTAGGCGTACTGCATCGAGTGCAGCACCTGCTCCTTGGCCTTGCGGTACAGCCGGGAGCGCTGACCGCGGTATCCGCTCGCGGTCTCCAGCAGGGTACGGCGCTTCTTCTGGGCGTTAACAGCCCGCTTGACGCGTGCCATCTCAACTCCTTCTTGGATTCAGGTGGCGCGCGTCAGCGGCCGAGCAGCTTCTTGATGCGCTTGACGTCAGCCTTGGCCACCTCGACCACGCCCGTCAGTCGGCGGGTGCGGGTGGAGGGCTTCTTCTCCAGGTTGTGGCGCAGACCGGCCTGCTGCTTCGTGATCTTGCCCTTGCCGGTCACACGGACCCGCTTGCCCATCCCCGTGTGGCTCTTCATCTTCGGCATGTGGAACGTCTTCTCCCCTGCTACTGACCGCTGGTGTCAGCGGTCGCGCCGGTCTCACCGGCTGCTGCGCTCTCACTTGTCACCGCAGGTTCGGCGGCCGCGGCGGCGGGTTCCTCCGCGGTCCGCTCCCGAGGGCCACCACGGGACGCCGTGGCGGCGACCGCGGATGCCTTCACGGCCCGGTGCGGAGCGAGAACCATGATCATGTTTCGGCCGTCCTGCTTCGGAGCGGACTCCACGTATCCCAGTTCCGTGATCTCGGACTCGAGCCGGCGCAGGAGCCGGTAGCCCAGCTCCGGGCGGCTCTGCTCGCGACCGCGGAACATGATCGTCACCTTGACCTTGTCGCCGGCCTTGAGGAACCGCACCACGTGACCCTTCTTGGTCTCGTAGTCGTGCGGATCGATCTTCGGCCGGAGCTTCATCTCCTTGATGACGGTCTGCTGCTGGTTACGCCGCGCTTCGCGCGCCTTCAGTGCGCTCTCGTACTTGAACTTGCCGAAGTCCATGAGCTTGCACACCGGCGGGCGCGCCATCGGCGCAACCTCGACCAGGTCCAGATCGACGTCCGCGGCCAGCTGAAGGGCGCGCTCCAGCGGGACGATGCCCACCTGCTCACCCTCGGGGCCGACCAGTCGGACCTCACGTGCCCGGATCTGATCGTTCACGCGTGGTTCGACGCTGATGGGGCCTCCTCGAGTCGGATCTTCATGCGTGGCCGACCCGGCGGCTCCCGGTGGGAACCGCGCCCGGAAAGTAGAAGGCCCCGGCGTATGCCAGGGCCTGCTCGACCGGTCGGCACGATCACAGGATCGCGCATCCGGCACCGGGACGTGCCCGGAACCGGTGACCGGACCCGGCCGCCGGATGCGGCGACTCAGGTGGGAGCAGGCGCTCCGCTTTCACGGCCACCCGCCTGAGCGGACAGCCTGGTCGACTTGACAACACTACACCCTCGGTGACGGCGACCTCAAACCGGGCGCTGACCCGCCGCCCGCGCGGCGAGCGCGGCCAGATGCGCCTTGTGCAGCCGGCGCAGCGCGCGCACCCCGTCGACGGCGAGCTGCTTGTCGGCGGCCTGGAGGGCGACCACCGGCAGCAGGTCGTCGTCGTACAGCTCCAGGGCCGCCCACGGGGCGCCCCGGTCGAACCGGATCCCCCGGACGACCTCCCACGGCAGCTCGTACGAGCCGATGATGTTGCGGACCCGCACCCCCCGCACGTCCGCCTCGACCCGGGGCCGGGTGAACAGCAGGGCACCCAGGGCGAACACGATCCCGAGCCCGATCATGGCGAGCTGGTCACCGCGCTGGAAGGTGCCGTACCCGTTACCGGTCGGCCCGGTCAGCGTGGTGGCGACCAGCGTGAAGACCACGACCAGCAGGACGGCCGACACCCCGCAGACCAGTCGGATCCGTCGCGGCCGCAGCCGGATCGACTCGACGCCGGCCGCCTGCTCACGCTCGCCCGTGCCGGCGCTGGGCTGCGCCGCGTCCCGCCGCTCACTCATGGCCCAAGTCTGCCATCCGGTTCCGGCCGGTCGGCCGCCGCCACACTGACGTGGACCTCACGTGCCGTCTGGGCAGCGGCTCACAACCGGCAGGCGTGGATGTTGGTGACCAGGATCGCGCGGGCGCCCAGTTCGTAGAGTTCGTCCATGATCCGGTGCACGTCGTCGCGGAGCACCATGGCCTCCACCGCCACCCAGCCCTCCCGGTGCAACGGCGAGACCGTCGGCGACTCGATGCCCGGGGTGAGCGAGCTGGCCCGATCCAGCAGCCCGGCCGGCACGTCGTAGGCGAGCATCACGTAGCGGCGGGCCACCAGCACCCCGTGCAGCCGGCGCAGCAGCTGCTCGGCCTGCGGGTGCGAGGCCGCGCCGGTGCGGCGTACCAACACCGCCGAGGATCGCAGCAGCGGCTCACCGAAGACGACCAGACCGGCCTGGCGCAGCGTGGCCCCGGTCTCGACCACGTCGGCGACCACGTCGGCGACGCCCAACCGGATGGCGTTCTCCACCGCACCGTCGAGGCGGGTCACGTCAGCCTTGACGCCCAGCTCGGCGAGGTGCCGCTCGACCAGCCCCGGGTACGCGGTGGCGATCCGGTGCCCACCCAGCTCCCGTACGTCGTCGACGTCGTCCGGTCGGGCGGCGAACCGGAAGGTGGCCCGGGCGAAGTTCAGGTCGACGACCTCCTCGGCCGGCGCGCCGGAGTCGATCAGCAGGTCCCGGCCGGTGATGCCGACGTCCAGGTCGCCGGAGCCGACGTAGGTGGCGATGTCCTTCGGCCGCAGGTAGAAGAATTCGATGTCGTTGGCCTGGTCGCGGCAGACCAGGTCCTTGGTGTCGGTGCGCTGGCGGTAGCCCGCCTCACGCAGCATCTGGGCGGCCGAGTCGGCCAGGGCACCCTTGTTGGGCACGGCGACACGCAGCATGACGGAGTGCTCCTTCGATCGGTTTCGGTTCGACGGTGGGGGCACTCACAGATGTCGGTAGACGTCCTTCAGGTCGAGACCGCTGGCGAGCATCAGCACCTGGACCTGGTAGAGCAGCTGGGAGATCTCCTCGGCGGTGCGCTCGGGCCCCTCGTACTCGGCGGCCATCCACGACTCGGCCGCCTCCTCGACGACCTTCTTGCCGATGAAGTGCACACCCTTCTCCAGTGCGGCGACCGTGCCCGAGCCGGGGGCGCCGGCCGCGGCCTTGGCCTGCAGCTCCGCGAACAACTCCTCGAACGTCTTCACGGAGACGAATTCTCGCAGTCGCCGAGGGTCGACCCGAGCACCGGGTCGGTGGTGACCGGTGGACGGGACCGGCACACCGACCGGGGCGGTGGGACAACCCTTCGATCCTCGCCTATGTTGGTCGTACGCTGTCCGCCATGGTCACCACCCCACGTATCCTCGCGTTCGCCTCCGCAGCAGCCGTCCTGCTCGCGGCCAGCGCCTGCACGCCACAGGCCCGGCCCGCGCCCATGCCGACCGTGTCGATGGCGTGCGCGAGGGGAAGCCTGCCCACCCAGACGCCGGGCAAGCTCACCATCGCCACCGACGAACCGGCGCAACAGCCGTGGTTTGTCGACGACAAGCCCGAGAACGGCGAGGGCTTCGAGTCGGCCGTGGCCTACGCGGTGGCCGAGCAGCTCGGCTACGCCCGTGACGACGTCACCTGGACCCGGGTGGGGTCCGACGCCGCCATCGGCCCCGGACCCAAGACCTTCGACTTCGGCGTCGACCAGTTCTCGATCAGCGAGGAGGGCAAGCAGGCGGTCGACTTCTCCGCGCCGTACCACCTGGTCCGGCAGGCGGTGATCGCGCTGAAGTCCTCCGAGATCGCGGGCAGGACCTCGCTCGCCGAGCTGCGGGACGCCCGGCTCGGCGCCCATGCCGGCACGACCAGCCACCAGGCCATCACCGACGTGGTCCGACCCACGTCCGAACCACGGGTCTACGACAACGACGACGACGCCAAGAAGGCCCTGCGGAACGGAAAGATCGACGGCCTGGTGGTGGACCTGCCAGCCGCGTTCCGCCTCACCGGCACGGAGATCGACAACGCGGTGATCGTCGGACAGTTGCCCCAGGTGGGCAGCCCGGAGGCGTTCGGGCTGCTGCTGGAGAAGGACTCGCCGCTCACCGGTTGCGTCAGCGCGGCGGTCGGACAGCTCGCCAGCAACGGCGTGCTCGAACAGCTGGAGCACCAGTGGCTCACCCAGGCCGCCAAGGCCCCCGACCTCACCTGACCGGCGCGCCGCACCCCCGCCACCCACGTGTTGATCAAGCAGTTTCGTCTCGTGAGCGGACTTTCGACGCATGCTTCTTGATCGACCGGGCAGGGGCGGGTGTGTGAGTGGGGTTGGTCAGGTGGTGAAGCCGAGGGGGTGGGTGGCGGTGGCGGTCTGGCGGATGGCGAGGGCGGCGTCGAGGGCGGCCACCGTCGACGACCAGCCCTTGTCCTCGGCGGAGTCGGGCAGGCCGGCGCGGTCGCGGGCCTGCTCGATGGTGTCCACGGTGAGCACGCCGTGCGCGACCGGCTTGCCCTCGTCAAGGGCGACCCGGGTCAGGCCGTCGGTGACCGAACGGCACACGTAGTCGAAGTGGGCGGTGGCACCGCGTACCACCACGCCGAGGGCGACCACCACGTCGCAGCGCCGGGCCAGGGCCTGCGCCACCACGGGCAGCTCCACCGAGCCGGCCACCCGAGCCACCACCGCCCGCGCACCGCACGTCTGCGCGGCGGCGACCGCCCGGCCGAGCATGTGGTCGGTCAGCTCACCGTGCCAACGCGCGGCGACCACACCGACGGTCATCCCGGCCGCGTCCACCGGAGCCGAACCCGGCTCCCCGAAACCCGCCATCTCTCCTACGCTCCGATCTCTGTCCCCGGGACCGTACGCCCCATCGGCGCCTCGGCCACCTCGTCGAGCTGGTCGATCAGGTGACCCATCCGGTCCCGCTTGGTCCGCAGGTACCGTACGTTCTCCGGGTGCGGACGCACCGGCAGCCCCTCGCGACCGGTGATGGTCAGGCCGTAGCCCTCCAGCCCCGCCCGCTTGGCCGGGTTGTTGGTCAACAGCCGCATCGAGCGGACCCCGAGGTCGTAGAGGATCTGCGCGCCGGTGCCGTAGTCGCGAGCGTCGGCTGGCAGGCCGAGGTCGAGGTTGGCGTCCACCGTGTCGCGGCCCTGGTCCTGCAACTGGTACGCCTGAAGCTTGTGCAGCAGCCCGATGCCGCGTCCCTCGTGACCGCGCACGTAGAGGACCACGCCCCGCCCCTCGCGGGCCACCCGGTCCAGGGCGGCGTTGAGCTGCGGCCCGCAGTCGCAACGCACCGACGAGAAGACGTCGCCGGTGAGGCACTCCGAGTGCACCCGGACCAGCACGTCTTGGCCGTCGCCGATCTCGCCCATCACCAACGCCACGTGCTCGGCCGAGTCGTACTCGCTGCGGTAGCCCAGCGCCCGGAACACCCCGTGCTCGGTGGGCATCCGCGCGTCCGCGACCAGCTCGACCTGCTTCTCGGTACGCCGCCGGTACGCGATCAGATCCGCGATGGTGATCAGGGTCAGCGAGTGCTCGGCGCAGAACTTCTCCAGGTCCGGCAGCCGCATCATGGTGCCGTCGTCGTTGACCAGCTCGCAGAGCACCCCGGCCGGACGCAGCCCGGCCAGCCGGGTCAGGTCCACGGCCGCCTCGGTGTGCCCGGGACGTCGCAGCACCCCACCCTTGCGGGCCCGCAGCGGCACCACGTGCCCCGGACGGGCCAGGTCCGTCGGTCCGGTGGCCGGGTCGGCGAGCAGCCGGATGGTGTGCGCCCGGTCGGCCGCCGAGATGCCGGTGGTGACCCCCTCCCGGGCGTCGACGGTCACCGTGTAAGCGGTCTGCCGCCGGTCCTGGTTGGTGTGGTGCATGGGCGGCAGGTCGAGCCGATCGCACTCGCTCTCGGTGAGCGGTACGCAGATGAAGCCCGAGGTGTGCCGCACCGTGAAGGCCAGCAGTTCCGGGGTGGCCAGCTCGGCCGCGAAGATCAGGTCACCCTCGTTCTCCCGGTCGGCGTCGTCGACCACCACGACCGGACGGCCGGCGGCGATCTCGACCAGGGCCTGCTCGATGTCGGCGAAGGTCATGCCGGCACCTCCGCTCCGTCGGCCGCGCGGCCGCCCAGCAGCCGCTCGACGTACTTGGCCAGCACATCCATCTCCAGATTGACCGGGTCACCCACCGACCGGTTGCCGAGCGTGGTCGCCGACAGGGTGGTGGGGATCAGACCGACGGCGAACCAGTCGGCACCGACCTCCGCCACGGTCAGCGAGACCCCGTCGACGGTGATCGAGCCCTTCTCCACCACGTACCGGGACAACACGGCGGGCAACCGGAACCGGACCGTCTCCCAGCGCGGCGCCGGCTCGCGGGAGAGCACCTCGCCCACGCCGTCGACGTGCCCCTGCACCAGATGACCGCCGAGGCGGCTGCCCAGCGCGGCAGCCCGCTCCAGGTTGACCCGGTCACCGGCACGCAGCCCGCCCAGCGCCGAACGGCGCAGCGTCTCGCCCATCACGTCGGCGGTGAACACCCCGCCGTCGACGTCGACGACGGTCAGGCAGACCCCGTTGACCGCGATCGAGTCGCCGTGCCGTGCGTCGGAGGTGACCAGTGGGCCACGAACCGCTACCAGGGACGAGTCTTCCGCCGTCGGAGTCACCCCGACGACCTCGCCCAGTTCCTCGACGATGCCGGTGAACATGCCTAGCCCTCCCTCTTCCGGGGCAGCGCGGTGATCCGCAGGTCGGGACCGACCTGCGTAACGTCGGTGAGTTCCAGGTCGATGGCCTCGGCGATGGTGGTCACACCCGCGTCGACCAGCGCGGCCGGTCCGGCCCCGAGCAGCCGGGGCGCGAGGTAGCCGACCACCTGGTCGACCAGGCCGGCGGCGAGGAACGCCCCGGCGAGCCGGGGCCCGCCCTCCAGCAGCACGGCCCGTATCCCACGGGTGTGCAGGGCGGCGAGCAGCGCCGGCAGGTCGACGCCCCCGTCCGGGCCGGCGCCCACCTCGTGCGCGGTGGCCACCCAGGTCCGGGCGGCGCCGTCGCGGACCCGGGCGTCATCCGGGGTACGCCCGGCGGAGTCGACCACCACGCGCAGCGGCTGCCGGATGGCCAGGCTGCCGTCGCGCAGGTTGCGCACGGTGAGGCGGGGATCGTCGGCGAGGACCGTGCCGACGCCGACGAGCACCGCGTCGACAGTGGCGCGCAGCGCGTGCACGTCCATCCGGGCGGCCTCGGAGGTGATCCACATGCTGGTGCCGTCGGCCGCCGCGGACCGGCCGTCCAGCGTCGCCGCGTACTTCCAGATCACGTACGGCCAGCCCCGACGCATGGCGGTCAGCCAGGCCACGTTGCCGCTCTCCGCCTCGGCCTCGCGTACCCCCACGTCGACACGGACCCCGGCGGCGCGCAACGTGGCGGCGCCGCCGGTGGCGACCGGATTGGGGTCCGGTACCGCGATGACGACCCGGGCCACCCCCGCCTGGACCAGCGCGGTGCTACAGGGGCTGGTGCGCCCGACGTGGTCGCAGGGTTCCAGGGTGACCACCGCCGTGCCGCCCTTGGCTCGCTCGCCGGCCTGGGCCAACGCGACGATCTCGGCGTGCGGTCCCCCGGCGTAGGCGTGGAAGCCCTCGCCGGCCACCTCGCCGTCGGCGTCGAGCAACACGCAGCCGACGACCGGATTGGGACTGGTGGTGCCGAGCCCGCGCGCCGCGAGTTCGATCGCGCGACGCATCGCCTCGTCCACGGAGACGCTTGCCATCGCCTGCCGTTGCCCTCTCGCTCGTACGCGCGGGCAGGGAGTTCGGCCGGGTGGCCACGGGCAGGCAGCGGAATCCGGGTACGGCACAACCGCCCCGGCCGGGACGCGCGCACGCCGGAGCCCGGCGAGCCACACGGCCCCCTTCCGTCCCGCGCGCTGTCTCCCATCCGGACTGTCTGGGCGCGGACGAACCGCCCCCAACCGTCGGCCCCGGATTCTCACCAGGTCCACCGGGCGGACGAACCGCTCCCGGGTCGCGGGCTTACCACGGTCGGACCGTGGATCACCGCCGGTTCGGAATTACACCGAGTCCCGCCAGCGCGTGGTGGGTACTGAGCAAAGTCTTACACGTCCGGCGGGGCGGCGGGCGACCCGGGCGAGCTACTTCACATGACGGTTACCGGAGTCGGCGACGCCGCGACGGCGATCCACCGCCACGTACGAGCCGGGTTGGCTCTTGGCCACGGTCTTCATCTCGGAGGCGACAGTCATCGCCTCCAGCGGGTCGGTGATGCGCTTGTCGGCGTCGGAGATGGCGACCCCGATGGAGAGGGTGACCAGCGCCGCCCGGCGGATGTTGCCCCGCCGGTCCTTCAACTCCACGTAGCCGCGTTCCCGGTCGGTGGGATCGTAGAGGGCGTCCGCGGCCTTCTCGAAGTCCGACGACACCCGCAGGGTGAGTGGCCGTACCTGCTCGGGGGTGCACACGAAGACGAAGTCGTCACCGCCGACATGGCCGAGGAACGCCGGCGGCAGGGCCACCGCGACGACCGCCCGATGCAGGCTGCGGGCGAGCGCGGAGATGAAGCCGTCACCCCGGACGAACCCGTACCGGTCGTTGACACTCTTGAACCGGTCGATGTCGATGTAGCCGACGGCGTAGTCCGCGCCGCTGCGGACCCGGTCGGCGATCTCCCGGCGGATCCGGCTGTTGCCCGGCAGGCCGGTCAGCGGGGACACCTCCCGGAACTCCTTGTTGCGCCGCAGCGTGGAGCTGACCCGGGCGACCAGCTCGGCATTGTCGAAGGGCTTGACCAGATAGTCGTCGGCACCGGCGTTGAGCCCGTGGACCTTGTCCTGGGTCATCCCCTTGGCGGTCAGCATGATCACCGGCAGGGCGGCGGTCATCGGGTCGGCACGCAGTCGCCGGGTCAGTTCCAGCCCGTCCACCCGCGGCATCATCAGGTCGACCACGGCCAGGTCGGGCCGCTGGCGTTCGATCAGCTCCAACGCCTCCTGGCCGTCGGCCGCGAGGATCACGTCGAAGCCCTGGATGCGCAGGTTGAACGCGACGAAGCGGGCGATGTCCTCGTCGTCGTCGACGACGAGGATCACGTCCTTGCGATCGTCGTCGGGGGCGTCCACGTCAGGCCCCGGCCGCCGCGCGCTCGGCCAGCCCGCGCAGCCGGCGTACCGCCTCGGCCGGATCGTCGGCTGCGTAGACGGCGGTGCCGGCCACGAAGGCGTCGGCGCCCGCCGCGGCCGCCTGCTCGATGGTGTCGGCGGCGATCCCGCCGTCGACCTCGATGCGCAGCTCCAGGTGGCCGGCGTCGACGTGGCGACGCGCGGCACGGACCTTGTCCAGCAGTTGCGGGAGGAAGCGCTGCCCGCCGAACCCGGCCTTGATGGTCATGACCAGCAGCGTGTCGAAGCTGGGCAGCAGGTCGAGGTACGGCTCGATCTGGGTGTCCCGGTCGATCGCCAGCCCCGCCTTGGCACCGGCCGCCCGCAGGTCCCGGGCCAACGCCACCGGGTCGTCACAGGCCTCGGCGTGGAAGGTGACGTTGTACGCCCCCGCGTCGGCGTAGCCGGGCGCCCAACGCTGCGGGTCGGTGATCATCAGGTGCACGTCGAAGGGCAGCTTGGTGGCGGCCCGCAGGCTCTGCACCACGGGCAGCCCGATGGTCAGGTTCGGCACGAAGTGGTTGTCCATCACGTCGACGTGCAACCAGTCCGCGGCGTCCTCGACGGCACGGACCTCCTCGGCGAGACGGGAGAAATCGGCGGCGAGGATGCTGGGCGCGACGATCGGCGGCGGTACGGTCACAGGGCCAGTGTACGAACGCGGCCAGCAGCCACGGCAGCGTGCCAGCAACCGGGACACCCCGTGACCCGGAGGTGACCAATGGTGCAGAATGACCCCCTTCGAACCGATGAAACGGAATGAAGCTCAGCTTCCACTGGCCAGACGACCGATTCGCGGCAACACTCCATCGGGGACGGTGGCGTAGCGTGCAGGCCGGTGGGCGCGGGAACCGGCAGCCGGGCGGCAGTTCCCGGAAAGGGCGGACGATGCGACGGTGGCTCGCGGCACTGGCGCTGACCAGTGTGGCTGCGATGGTGCTCAGCGGCTGCGTGCGGCCGGGCGGAACCGACGGCGATCTCACCGACGACTGGCAGACACTGCGGGCACCCACCATGTTCGTGCCAGCCACCGGCGCCTGCCTGCCCCGGGTCAACGCGGTGGTTCAGGCGAGCACGTACGAGACCGTGGACTGCGCTCGCAACCATCTCGCCGAAACGGTCCACGTGGGCGCCTTCACCGACGCAACCGAGGGCGAACGCCCGGAACCGGGGTCGGCGGCGTTGCGTACCGCCCGCGCGGAGTGTGACCAGCGGGCGCGCCTGGTGCTCGGTGGTGACTGGCACACCGCCCGGTTGACGCTCAACATCTCGCTGCCGTCGGCGCCGGCCTGGCGCGGCGGCGCCCGCTGGTTCCGCTGCGACCTGAGCGAGACCGACAGCATCGACAACACCCGGCCGGTCAACCGCACCGGCAGCCTGCGCGGCGCGCTGATCGGCGACTCACCGCTGGTGCACCGTTGCTTCGACCCGAAGCTCATCGGCGACAGCCTGAACTACATGGCCCCGGTGCTGTGCACCGAGCCGCACGGCGCCGAGTTCGTCGGCGTCTACGTCGAGCAGGACATGAGCTGGGAGCAGTTCGTCGGCGCGGCCGGCCAGGCCCACAAGCGGTGCATGGAGCTGATCGCCGCCTTCGCGGACGTGCCCAACAACGCCGACCTGCCCTACCGCGCCGGTTCCATCTTCTACCCGCCGTCACAGCGGGAGTGGGAGGAGGGCGACCGGGGGGTGCGGTGCATCCTGTGGAGCGACGACCGCAAGCTCACCGGCTCGATGCGCGGCGTCGGCCCACAGGGACTGCCTGTCACCTGAGCACGGCGCGGAAACGGCTCGGCCGGTCGATGTGCCCGGTGCCGTATGCTGCCGCTTCGACAGCGGGGACCGGGAGGGCGACAGGGATGCGACGATGGCTGACCGGAGTCGCCCTGGCGACCGTGGTGGCGCTGGCGGCGACCGGCTGCACCAGGCCGGCCGGCACCGATGGTGATCTGGTCGACGACTGGGCGTCGATGGCTGCACCGGCGGTCTTCACGCCCGGCTCCGGCACCTGCCACGGTCAGCCGCAGGAGGTCGGCTACCTCAGCGCGTACGCACCGGTGGACTGCGCGCAGCCGCACCGGGCCGAGACCCTGCACGTCGGAGCACTCACCGAGGCGACCGGGGCCCGACCACCGGCGGTCGGCAGCAAGGGGATGCGCACCGCGTTCGGCGAGTGCGACCGCGAGGCCCGCGAGACGTTGGGCGGCGACTGGCGCGGGGCCCGGATCGGGCTCACCGTCGTCCTACCCTCGCCGCAGGCGTGGACCGGCGGCGCGCGGTGGTTCCGCTGCGACGTTCACGAACTGCGCGGGCTCGACGCCCCGATACCCGTGCGCCGCACGGCCAGCCTGGCCAGTGCGCTGGACGGGTCGTCCCCGCTGCGGCACCGCTGCTTCAACGCCCGCACCGAGGGCGACGAGGTGACCGAGATGGTCGCCGTCGAGTGCACCGCGAAGCACCGGGCGGAGTTCGTGGGTCTGTGGCAGGCACCGGAGAGCAGCTGGTCGGAATTCCTGGAGAACCCGGCGCGGAGCCATAGTGGTTGCCGCAGCGCCATCGCCCGCTACGCGAAGGTGCCGGACGACGGCAACCTCCATTACCGGGTCGGCACCATCTTCTACCACCCGTCGGAAGGCGAGTGGCGCAGCGGCAACCGGTCGGTGCAGTGCCTCCTCTGGATCGGCGACCGCACCCTCACCCGGTCGATGAAGGGCGCCGGCACCCAGGCCCTCCCCATCACCTGACCCCCAGCCCCAGCCCGTCGCCCCGTCGCCCCGCGGAATCTTGGAGAGTTCCGTTCTTCCCGAACGGAAACTCTCCAAGATTTCAGCTTCGGGTACCCGAATCGTCGGTGCGAAGCGGGCCGGCGAAGCGGGCGGGGCGGTGGGTGCGATGGCGTTCCTGGGCTCATGGCGAAGCGCCCGCCCCCGTGGGGGGACGGGCGCTTGCGCGCGGATCGGGTCAGGACCGCCCGGCGGCACGGGCGACGAACGCCCGCCAGGCCGCTGGAGCGAAGACCAACGCCGGACCGGTCCGGTCCTTCGAGTCGCGGACACCGACGACGCCGGGAAGGTTGTCGGCGACCTCGACACAGTCGCCACCGTTCGAGCTGCTACGGGTGCTGGTGCGCCACACGGCGCCGGTCAGGACAGCCATGATCGTGCCTCAAGGAAGTCGATGGTCTGGCGGCGCGGCAGCGCCACCGACCGCAGGGTATCCCAAATCGACCAGAGCGCGGCGGTGTCGTTGGTCAGCCGGCCGGCGGCCTGGTCGTCCAGGTACGCGACGTCGCCGTCCTCGGTCGTCGCGATGACGAACGGCCCCGCCTGCCCGGGGTGCAGGCCGGCGTCGAGCGGCAGTACGTGCAGCAGGATGTTGGGTCGCTGCGCCAGCCGCACCAGGTGATCCAGTTGCGGGTGCATGATCTCCGGGGCGCCGCGACGAAGCGCGAACTCGTCGATGACCGCGACGAAGAGCGGCGGTTTGCGGCGTTCGAGGACCGACGACTGCCGGCGCATCCGGGTCTCGACGTAGCCGGCCACCTCGTCCGGGGCGAGCAGCCCGCTGCTGAGCACCGCCGAGGCGTACTCGGGGGTCTGCAACAGGCCCGGGATGACCGCTACTTGAAAGGACCGCAACGCGGTGGCCTGGAGTTCCGTCTCCACCCAGGGCCGGAGCCAGGCCGGCTCACGCCGCTTCAAGACGTCCGGCCAGATGTCCTCGATGTCCCGCCCGAGCGCCGCAGCCGCCACCGCGCGGTGCCGGGGATGCGGCACCCGCCCCGGAGCAACCCACCGGGCCACCGTCTTGGGATCCACGCCTACCTGTTCGGCGAGGCTCTCGGCGGTCGCTCCCGCGTCCACCATGGCTGCTCGCAGCGCCTGATTCATGCCGCCTCCCGCATGACGTCCTTGACGTCTGTAGAACCTATGCCTACGCCCTGTAGTCGTCCACATTCACCACGCGATGGTTTTCGTGGGCGGCGCGTGCGGGCCTTGGGACGGCAATCCCGCTCGCCGGGTCGCCGGGGGTCGCCCCCGGGCGAGCAGACCGGGGCGACCCCCTCCAACCACGACGGAGGAGACACAGCCATGGGCGAACGAATCGGCGGGCGCGGAACCGATGTCCGCGCAGAAGCCGGCGCGTGACCGGTGACCGCGCGGGAGGGCGGCACACCCCGGGTCCGCTCCGGCGTCGCGAGCGTGACCGGATGAACGGCCGGATCGAGGCGCACGTCCCGTCCCGCCCGACGTGGCGCTGCCGGGCCTGCGGGGCCGCCTGGCCCTGTTCTCCGGCGAAGCTGAATCTGCTCGCCGTGTACCGGGAGGACAAGCCGGCGCTCATGGTGCGCTTGGTGGAGTTGCGCGAAGAGGCCGCCGAGCAGCTCGCCGGGCTGGAGCCCGGCGGACACCTCCCCGATCTGCACCGACGGTTCACGGACTGGGTTCCCGTCCGGTCCGCCGAATAACCACCCGCCCCGGTCGCTGCGGCTCTTCCCCCGACCGCCGCGCCCGGGGCGGGTCCGGACGACCGGTCCGCCGATCAGGTACGCCCCGGACGGATCCCCGGCGGTACCGGGGCCGGGAGTCAGGTGCGGCGCAGCAGGGCGAGGAACATCGCGTCGGTGCCGTGCCGGTGCGGCCACAACTGCACCGTCGGTCCGTCGCCCAGCCCCGGCATGCCGGCCGGCAGCACCGTACGGGCATCGACGAAGTCGACCGGCACCCCGCTGCGGCGGGCCGCCTCGGTCACCGTCACGTGGGTCTCCACGGTGTGCGGCGAACAGGTCACGTAGGCCACCACCCCGCCCGGGCGGACCGCCCGCAACCCGGCGGCGAGCAACTCACGTTGCAACCGGGTCAGGGCGGACAGGTCGGACGGCTGACGCCGCCAGCGCGACTCGGGGCGGCGGCGCAGCGAGCCGAGCCCGGTGCACGGTGCGTCGACAAGCACCCGGTCGAAGTGTTCCTCCGGCAGTTTCGGCTCGGTGCCCACCAGCCGACCGTCGGTGTTCAGCACGGTCACCGGCAGCCCTCGGGTGGCGCCGGCGACCAGCCGGGCGCGATGCTCGGCCACCTCCACGGCGGTCAGCCGCGCGTCCCGCTGTGCGGCGAGGGCCCCGAGCAGCCCCGACTTGCCGCCCGGCCCGGCGCACAGGTCGAGCCACCGGCCGTCCGGCCCGTCCACCGGTGCCAGCGCGAGCGCGTCCGCGACCAGTTGGGAACCCTCGTCCTGGACGTGGGCCCGACCGTCGGCCACCGCCGCCAACCCACCCGGCGCGCCACCGGCGAGGTAGACCGCGTACGGCGAGAAGGCGCCGGGCGCGCCGCCCACCTCGTCGGCGAGGTCGACCGGGTCGATCAGGCCGGGCCGGGCGCACAGGTGCACCGGCGGGCGCTCGTTGTCCTCGATCAGCAGGCGGGTCGTCTCGCCGAGGTCGCCACCGAGCGCCTCGTTGAACGCCCGTACGATCCACTGTGGATGGCTGTAGGCCAACGCGAGGTGCCCGATCGGGTCGCTCTCGACCGGCGGCGCCAGTCGGGTCACCCAATCGTCGGCGTCGCGGGTGGCGACCTCGCGCAACACGGCGTTGGCGAAGCCGGTGGCGCCCTGGCCGACCGCCCGGACCAGGTCCACAGTGGAGGAGACCGCCGCGTGCGCCGGCACCCGGGTGTGCAGCAGCTGGTACGCGCCGATACGCAGCGCGTCGCGGACCGGCGGGTCGATCCGCTGCACGTCCCGCCCAGCCGCGTCGGTCAGGATCGCATCGAGGGTGCCCAGATGGCGCAGGGTGCCGTAGGTAAGTTCGGTGGCGAAGGCGGCGTCCCGGCCGAACAGTCCCGCGTCGGTCAGGATCGCCGGCAGCACCAGGTTGGCGTACGCGTCATCGCGGTGCACCGCCGCGACCGCCTCGTACGCCGCATAGCGCGCCCGGTCGACGACCGGCCGGCTGGGACGGGATCCGCGTCGCTCCGCGCCGCCACGAGCGGCGGTCTCCCTCACGCGAACTCCTCCCCGGCGCCGACCCGGACACCGCGCGCCCAGTCGGTCGCCGGCATGGCCCGCTTGCCGGCCGCGCGTACCTCGCCGAGACGGACCGGGACGGTGGCGGTGCCGGCCAGCACCCGCGCCTTCTCCACGAACAGCTCACCGGGTTTGAGGTCGGGCGCATCCGGTGCCGGGACGACCGGGCCGAGCTTCACCCGCTCGTCCCGGAAGGTCGTCCACGGGCCGGGGGCCGGCGTGCAGGCGCGGATGCGCCGGTCCACCGCGAAGGCGGGGTCGCCCCAGCGCACCCGGGCGTCCTCGACGGTCAGCTTCGGGGCCAGCGAGACGCCGTCGGCAGGCTGCGGCTCGGCCCTGGCGGTGCCGTCCTCCAGCGCGTCCAGCACCGCCACCAGCAGCCCGGCACCGCTGTGCGCCAAGCGTTCCAGCAGGTCACCGGAGGTGTCCCCGGGCCGGATCTCGTCGGTGAGCGTGCCGTAGACCGGACCGGTGTCCAGGCCCTCCTCCAGTTGGAAGACGCTGGCCCCGGTCAGCTCGTCGCCGTGCAGGACGGCGTGCTGCACGGGTGCGGCACCCCGCCACGCCGGCAGCAACGAGAAGTGCAGGTTCACCCAGCCGTGCCGGGGAATCTCCAGCGCGACCGGCGGCACCAGCGCGCCGTAGGCGACCACCGGCGCGCAGTCCGGCGCCAACTCGCGCAGCCGGTCCAGGAACTCCGGCTCCCGGGGACGCGCCGGGGTCAGCACCTCGACGCCGTGCTCGTCGGCCCAGGCACCGACCGGGGAACGGACCAGCCCTCGGCCACGCCCGGCGGGCGCGTCCGGGCGGGTCACCACGGCGATCAGCTCGTGCCGGGAGGCGGCCACGGCGGCCAGGGCCGGAACAGCGACGGCCGGCGTACCGGCGAAAATCACCCGCACCCGGTCACCGCCCCAGACCGAAAGGGCTGCCGGCGGCGTGCGGACTCAGCTTGACGGTGGGCGGTGCGGCGGCGTCGTACCACTCAGCCTGGCGGATCGCCTTCATCGCCTCCTTGCGGCCGGCCGGATCCAGCCGGTCGAGGAAGAGCACCCCGTCGAGATGGTCGGTCTCGTGCTGCACGCAGCGGGCCATCAGCCCGGTGCCGACGATCTGCATCGGGTCGCCGTAACCGTTGAGACCCTTGGCGATCACGTTCTGCCGGCGCCTGGTGTCGAAGTAGAGCCCGGGGATGGACAGGCATCCCTCCGGGCCGTCCTGCTCCTCCTCGTCGGGAAACTCCAGCACCGGGTTCACCAGGTGGCCGAGCACGTCGTCGACGTCGAAGGTGAACACCCGCAGGCCCACACCCAGTTGCGGCGCGGCGAGACCGGCACCGCCCTGCTCACGCATGGTGTCGGTCAGGTCCTCGACGAGCTTGCGCAGCTCGGCGTCGAAGTCGACCACCGGATCGGCCGGCGTGCGCAGCACCGGATCCCCGAACAGACGGATGGGCTGGACGGTCACGCGGGTTGGCTCCTTCACGGCGGGACGGTAGTGCCGTACCAGTCTACGGACTGCCGATGGCCGTGCCGACCGGCGCACCACCACCCGTGGCCGGCAGCGGTTCACCCACGGTGACCGGCAGGTGGTCGTACCCGCGCAGGGTCAGCCGGATCCGACGTCGGGGCTGGCCGACCGGTGTCAGCCCGGGCAGCCGGCGCAGCAGTGCCGGGAAGGCGACCTGGGCCTCCAGGCGAGCCAGCCCCGCGCCCAGGCAGTAGTGCGGCCCGGCGCCGAAGGAGAGCGGGTGCGGCTGCGCCCGCCACGGGTCGAACCGCTCCGGCTGCGGGTACCGCCGGGGGTCGCGGTTGGCCGCGCCGAGCAGCAGCAGGAGCCAGCCGCCGGCGGGCACCTCCACACCGTCGAGCCGGACGGATTCGCCACTGGTGCGGGTGGTCAGCTGCACCGGTGAGTCGAAGCGGAGCAACTCGTCCACGTACGCCGGGGCGTGCTGCGGGTGTCGACGCAGCACGTCGGCGGCCCGGGGGTGGTCCAGCAGCACGGCCAGCCCGTTGCCGAGCAGGTTGGTGGTGGTCTCGAAGCCCGCGACGAGCAGGATCACCAGGTTCGCCAGCAGCTCCTCGCCGGTGAGCCGCTCACCGGCGTCGTGCGCCTGCACCAGGGCGGTGGTCAGGTCGTCGGCGGGGTGCCGGCGGCGGTCGGCCACCAGGTCGGTGAAGTAGTCCCGCAGTTCGGTCGCGCCGGCGTCGGCCACGGCCAACTCCGCCGAGGTGATCTCGGGCTCCAAGACCCCGGTCAGGTCGGCCGCCCAGCGCCGGAACAGCGCGCGGTCGGCGGCGGGCACACCGAGCAGTTCGCAGATCACCCCGACCGGTAGCGGGTAGGCGAAATCGGTCATGAAGTCCACCGGGCTGCCGCACCGCCCGGCCGAAGCCATCGCGTCGATCAGCTCGTCGGTCTGCGCCGCGACCACCTCGCGCATGGCGCCGATCCGCCGTGGGGTGAAGGCTCCGGCGGCGAGCCGGCGCATCCGGCTGTGGTCGGGCGGGTTGGTCCGCAGCATGGACCGGGCGATCGAGGACACGGCCGGGCTGTCACGCCAGCTCGGCAGGAGGCCGTCCCGCAGATGTTCGTCGAGCACCCGGACCCGGGCGTCGCGCAGGAGTTCGTCGGCCTCGGCGTAGCCGGTGACCACGAACACGCCCGGCTCGGCCTGCACGATCGGCCCATGGGCGCGTAGCCGCTCGTACGCCGGGTACGGGTCGACCCGCCCCTCGGACGACATCAGCCATGCGAGCGCCTCGGCGGGTTTCATCCGGCCTCCTCGGTGTGTCCCGAAGGCTCCATCATGCCGGGGCGGTGCCATCGCGGCCGGCACCCGACACGGTTCAGCGCGAGCCCGGCGCGGCTCAGCTGACCAGCCCGGCACGGCTCAGCCGGCGGTGGGGGCTCAGCCGGCACGGCTCAGCCGGCGGTGGGGCTCAGCCAGCGGGGCTCTCGCCGGCCAGCACCGCGTCGCCGGCGAGCAGGGCGTGCTCGGGCAGCGGCAGGTGGATGTCGTGGGCCGCCTCCCAGTCGTGGATCAGGCTGGGACGGACCTGCGCGGCGAAGTAGTCCATCGCGCTCACCCCGCCGACCACCGGCTCCTCGACCTCGGCAACCAGCCGGCCCGGCACCAGCCGGAATCCGTTGCGCAGTGCGGCGCTGAGTCGGCGGTGCCCGTCGACCACGAAGAAGTACTCGCCGGTGTACCCGATCTCCAGTGGCTCCAGGCCGGTCTCACCGGCGGCGGCGATCTCGCCGGTGAAGGTCGAGTCCCACGTGCCGCGCAATCCGGTGACGCCCTCGGTCGGGTAGACCCGGCCGGGGTCGAGCAGCAGCAGCGGCGGGGCACCGCGCAGCACCTCCGGCGCGAGTCGTCCCTCGTACGCGTCGACGATGCGCCCGATCACCTGGGCGGCGGGTGCCCGGGTGGTGTCGCAGATCAGGTCGTAGTTGCGCAGCCGGGCCTTGTCCACCCCGTACCGGACCAGGAACCGGCCACGCTCGCTCTCGCTGCGTTCCCGGAGCTTGGCCTTCGCCTCGTCCAGCGAGATGTAGCTCTCGGCCGGCCCGGAGGGGCGCAGCAGGACGCGGCGGGCGGCCTCCCCCGGCTCGGTGATCATGTGCACCTTGAGGGCGTCGGTGAAGAAGTGCCAGGCCAGCCGGGAGTCCATGACCAGGCTCTCACCGGAGGCGGCGATGTCGCGCTGGAGCTGGTCGACATAGCCGTCGACGGCCTGGTCCAGCTCGGCGTGCAGGTTCAGCTGGAGCGCGGTCATCTGCCGCTCCTGCGCCATCTGCCGGTAGAGGTCACCGACGCTGACCCGGCGCAGGCCCAGCCGGTTGGCGATCTCGACGGAGACCGTGCTCTTGCCGCTGCCCAGGTCACCGTTGAAGACGATCGACTGACGAACGGTCACGACTTGTCCACCCCTGATCACCGGCCGGTTGAGATCATCGATTTTCCGCGCCGGGCCGACGCGGTTCCGCCGTCGTCGCGCTGCCCTCGGGCACCTCCAGCTCGACCTGGAGTCGCCGTACGCACCGGCATGACGGGCGATGCTACCACCTCGCACGGATCCGACTTCGGGACGCGACCGCGAGCAGGTGAGTCGCTACTTGAAGTGATGATCAGGTAACATATGGCATCGATTGGGACACCGGTCGGTACGCACCGTCACCGCCTCCGATCAGAACAGCGCGAGCGGGTCGACCTGCACGCGTACCGGTTCGGTCGCCTTGCGGGCGCTGCGCACCCCGGCGGCCACGTGCAGCGCGCCGGCCATGTCGGCGGCCCGGGCCCTGGGCACCCGCACCAGCATCCGCTCCCGCTCGCCGTCGGCCGGCACCGGACCGAGCAGCTCGGCCCCCTCGGGCAGGCGCGCCTGCGCCAACAGGTCGGCGACCGCGACCGGCAGGCCCGTCACGCTGGCCATCCGCATCGCCGGCGGAAAGCCCAGCTCCCGCCGCTCGGCCAGCTCCCGGGCCGCGAACCAGCCGGCATCCCAGCGCAGCAGCGCCTGCACCGGCGCGAGTGCGCCGTCGGCGACCACCACCACCCGACCCCCGTGGGCGGCCGGCCGGGCCAGCGCCGCGGCACCTGTCCAGCGGCGCAACGCCTCCTCCCCGGCCCGCAGGTCGGTGCGGGTGAGCAACGCCCAGGTGTCCAGCAGGAGCACCGCACCGTAGCCGCCGGTCGCCACCGGCTCGGCCCCCGGGGTCGCGATCACCAGGCCAGCGCCGCCGGGGACGTCGGCCAGTACCTCCTCCCGGCCCGAGGTGCGCACCGGCACCCCCGGGAAGGCCCGACCCAGTTCCTCGGCGGTCCGCCGGGCACCGGTCACCGAGGCCCGCAGTCGCCGCCCGCCGCACTCCGGACAGGCGTACGCGGCGGCGATCCGGGCGCACCAACGGCAGGCCGGCGACCCCCCGGCCGACGGCAACGCGAGCGGGCCGGCGCAGTGCGGGCAGCGGGCCGGGGTACGGCAGTCGGCGCAGGCCACCGAGGGCAGGTAGCCGCGCCGGGGCACCTGGACCAGGACCGGAGCGTCCGCGCGCAGTGCCTCCCGGGCGGCGGTCCAGGCCAGGCTGGGCAGCCGGGCGGTCGCCGCACCGGGATCGCGGGCCAGCTGCGGGTCGTCGCCGGTCGGCACGATCGCGGGGGTACGCGCCCGCAGCACCGCCCGGTCGGCGACGACCTCGCGGGCCCAGCCGGTCTCCACCAGCAACTGCGCCTCGGCGGTACGGGCGTAGCCGCCGACCAGCGCGCCTGCCCCCGCCAACTGGGCCCGGGTCAGCAGCACCTCCCGGGTGTGCGGATAGGGGGCGCGCGGCTCGGCGTGCAGATCGTCGCCGTCGTCCCAGATGGCCACCAGCCCCAGCCGGTCGACCGGAGCGAACATGGCCGCCCGGGTGCCGATCACCACCGGGACGTCGCCACGGCGGGCGGTCAGGAACGCGCGGTAGCGCCGCGCCGGACCGAGTGCGGCCGACAGGCAGACGTGCCGGCCCGCACCGAGCCGCGCGGTCAGCGCGACATCCAGCCGATCCAGGTCCCGCCCGTCGGCCACCACCACCAGCGCGCCCCGCCCGGCGGCCACGGTGGCGGCGACGGCGGTGGCGTAGCGTCCCGCCCAGTCCTCCCCCGGCAGCGCCGACCACACGGCCCGGGGCGAGCGCCCGTCGGTCAGTGCGCGCAGCAGCGCCGGCCCGGCCGGGTAGTCGCGCCACCCCTCCGGCTCCGGCCCAGCAGCCACGGACCCCGCTGGCTCGGCCCGTGCCCCCGGTGACACCGGCTCGGCCGGCGCCGGATCAGCCGGATCAGCCGGGTCGGTCTCCGCCAGGTCGGTCGGGTCGGCGGGCGGGGCCTGGGTGAGCGCATCCTTCTCCACCCGGGCGTGCCTCGGTGGCACCGCCAGCCGCAGTACGTCGGCCAGGCTGCCGGCGTACCGGTCGGCGACGACCCGGGCCAGTCGGGCCAGCTCCGGGGCGAGCACCGGCACCGGGGAGACAACCTTGTCGAGGTACGCGAGCCGGGGGTGCTCGGATCGTTCGGTCCGCTCCAGCAGCCAGCCGTCGACCAGTTGGCCGGCGAAGCGCACCTTCACCCGTACACCCGGCACGGCGTCGGCGGAGAGGGCCTGCGGAATCAGGTAGTCGAAGGGCCGGTCCAGGTGGGCCAGGGGCACATCGACGCAGACACGGGCGACCGGCGACTCGTCAGCGGGCCGCCGGTCGTCACGCCGGGTGGTTGTCAGGCTCCCGCGGCCGACTTGAGGTCGGCGGCGCGATCGGTGGACTCCCAGGTCAGGTCGGGCAGCTCGCGGCCGAAGTGGCCGTAGGCGGCGGTCTCGGCGTAGATCGGTCGCAGCAGGTGCAGATCCCGGATGATGGCGGCGGGACGCAGGTCGAAGATCTCGGTGACCGCCTTTTCGATCGAGGCCACCGGCACCGTCTCGGTGCCGAACGTCTCGATGAACAGGCTCACCGGATGCGCCTTGCCGATCGCGTACGCCACCTGCGCCTCGCACCGCTCCGCGAGGCCGGCGGCCACCACGTTCTTGGCCACCCACCGCATCGCGTACGCGGCCGAACGGTCGACCTTCGACGGGTCCTTGCCGGAGAAGGCCCCACCGCCGTGGCGGGCGTAGCCGCCGTAGGTGTCCACGATGATCTTTCGCCCGGTCAGGCCCGCGTCGCCCATCGGGCCACCGATCTCGAACCGGCCGGTCGGGTTGACCAGCAGCCGGTAGCCCTCGGTGTCAAGCTCCAGGCTCTCCAGTTCCGGGGCGATCACATGGTCACGCACGTCCGGGGTGAGCAGCGACTCCAGGGAGATGTCCGCAGCGTGCTGGCTGGACACCACCACCGTGTTCAGGCGTACCGGACGCAGGCCGTCGTACTCGATGGTGACCTGGGTCTTGCCGTCCGGGCGCAGGTAGGGCACCGTGCCGTCCTTGCGTACCGCGGCGAGCCGGCGGGCCAGCCGGTGCGCGAGCGCGATCGGCAGCGGCATCAGCTCGGGCGTCTCCGAGCAGGCGAAGCCGAACATCATGCCCTGGTCGCCGGCGCCCTGCGCGTCCAACGAGCTCTCCGACGTCCCGGTACGCAACTCGAACGCGTTGTCCACGCCCTGCGCGATGTCCGGCGACTGGGCGCCGATCGAGACACTGACCCCGCATGACGCCCCGTCGAACCCCTTCTTCGACGAGTCGTAGCCGATTCCCAGGATCGTCTCGCGCACGATCGTCGGGATGTCGGCGTACGCCTTGGTCGTCACCTCACCGGCGACGTGCACCTGACCGGTGGTGATCAGCGTCTCCACGGCCACTCGGCTGTGCGGATCCTGCGTCAACAGGGCATCGAGGATGCCGTCACTGATCTGGTCGGCGATCTTGTCCGGGTGGCCTTCCGTGACCGATTCGGACGTGAAGAGGCGGCGTGTCACGGTACTCCTAAGTTCTTGGACGTCGTTCCGCGGCAGTGTAGTCACTGACCGTCGACGGCTTCGTCCACGGTCATCTTGCATCCAACCGTCAGGAGAAGTCACCGGCCAACCGGGCGACCACCAGGTCCCACACCCCGTCGGCGAGATCCTCCTTGGACCGCTCGGGTATCCGGGTGACCGAGCCGTCCACGCTGATGACCGTGGCCGCGTTGGTCTCGGCGCCGAAGACCTTGTCCGGCCCGACCTCGTTGATGACGATGAGGTCGGCCCGCTTACGGGCCAGCTTGGCCCGTCCGTTGGCCTCGGCGTCGCCGGTCTCGGCGGCGAACACCACCAGCACCTGCTCCGGCCGACGACGCTGACCCAACTCGGCGGCGATGTCCGGGTTGGTCACGAGTTCGATGATGGGCGCCGTGCCGTCGTCCGACTTCTTGATTTTGCCAGGCGCGTACGTCGCGGGTCGGAAATCGGCCGGAGCCGCCGCCATCACCACCACGTCGGCGTCCGCCGCCGCCTTCAGCGTGGCCTCCCACAGCTCCCCGGTGGTGCCCACCCGGATCAGGTCCGCACCGGCCGGGTCGGGCAGTGTGACGTTGGCGGCGATCAGCGTGACCCGGGCGCCACGGGCGAGGGCGGCCCGGACGAACGCGTAGCCCTGCTTGCCGGAGGACCGGTTGCCCAGGAAACGCACCGGGTCGAGCGGTTCCCGGGTGCCGCCGGCGGTGACCACCACCCGGCGACCGGCCAGGTCGGCCGGCGCGTCGGCGCCGCGGCTCAGGATGCGGCGGGCCACCGCGAAGATCTCCGTCGGCTCCGGCAACCGACCCTTTCCGGTGTCGACACCGGTCAGCCGTCCCACCGCCGGCTCGACGACCCGGACGCCCCGGGCCCGCAGCGTCGCGACGTTGGCGACGGTGGCCGGATGCTCCCACATCTCGGTGTGCATGGCCGGCGCCAGCAGCACCGGGCAGCGAGCGGTCAGCAGGGTGTTGCTGAGTAAGTCGTCGGCCAGGCCGTGGGCGGCGCGGGCCAACAGGTCGGCGGTGGCGGGTGCGACCACCACCAAATCGGCCTGCTGGCCGAGGCGCACGTGCGGCACCTCGTGCACGTCGGACCAGACGTCCTCGGCGACCGGCTGCCCGGAGAGCGCCGCCCAGGTCGGTGCGCCGACGAAACGCAACGCGGCCGCCGTCGGCACCACCCGCACCTGGTGGCCCGACTCGGTGAACAGGCGCAGCAGCTCACACGCCTTGTAGGCGGCGATCCCGCCGCCTACGCCGAGGATGATCCGGCCGCTCATCGACGCGCGGTGGGACTACGGCTGGTCGGTCGGCTCAGCGGTGAGCAGGCCGGCGTTGATCTCGCGCATCGCGATGGAGAGCGGCTTCTCCTGGGGAGTGGTCTCGACCAGCGGGCCGACGTACTCCAGCAGGCCCTCACCGAGCTGGCTGTAGTAGGCGTTGACCTGGCGGGCGCGCTTGGCCGCGAAGATGACCAGCGCGTACTTCGACGTCGTCTTCTCCAGGAGCTCGTCGATCGGCGGGTTGGTGATGCCTTCGGGGTTGGCGATGGATCCCACGGATTAACCTCTGCGTCTTTCGCACGGACCGCGCGTGAGCGCGGCGCCGGCGCTCAACCGCGCGCACGCGGCCGGGCCGGAGCCAGGAATGAAGAACCGATGAATCCTACCAGTTGGTCCACGACCCGCTCGATGCGGTCGTGCGACACGCTGAGGTCGAAGGCCGTCACCACCGGCGGTCCCGGCAGTCGACCGGGCGGATGGAGCAGGACGAGTCGCGCCCCGGGCCAGCCCGCCCGGACCAGCAACGCCCCGTCGAGGTCCAGCGCGAGCAGCACCGGCTGCCCGGCGGCGAGCCGACGGCGCAGCGGGGCAGCCTCGGTGCCGCGCCGGTGAGCGCCGAAACGGCTCCACTCCAGCAATTCGCCGGCGGCGAGCCGGCGGTCGAACTCCTCCGAGCTGACGAAGTGTCGGTGGACGCCGTCCAGTTCGTTGCCCCGGCGAGGCCGGGTGGTGACCGCGACCGGCGTCCACACTGACGGAGAACGCGCCCGGATCAGCTCGACGACACTCTCCCTGCCGGCACCGGATGGGCCAGCCAGGACAGTGAGCCGAGCCGCCGGGCGCGCCTCGTCATCCAAGCTCACTGCTTGTTTCTACCCGCAGTCGTGCTCAGTTTGCGGCGAACTCCCCAAGCAGGGCCTTGCGCTGCTGCTCGCCGAGGCCACGCAGGCGGCGGCTGTCGGCGATCTTCAGCTTCTCCATGATTTGAGTAGCCCGGATCTTGCCGATGCCCGGCATGGCCTGCAGCACGGCCGACACCTTGAGCTTGCCGACGACATCGTCGGACTCGGCCCGCTCAAGAACGGCACCGAGGGTGGTCTTGCCCTGCTTGAGCTGCTCCTTCAGCTCGGCACGGGCTTTGCGGATCTCCGCAGCCTTTTCCAGCGCGGCTGCGCGCTGCTCGGGGGTCAGTGACGGGAGCGGCACCAGTTCTCCTCAGGTCCCTATCGCGACGGGCGGGACGCACCGCCGCATCTGTGAAACGTGGTGTCGCTGTGAACCAAGGGGTTCCCAGCGCGGGGAAAACTAGCGGTCAACGGAGCTTTCGGCAACGTGGGCGCGCAATGATCATCACAAAGTGACCGAGCAATCAGTCAGTCAGGACATCGCCAGGACCGCCCGACACTCGGCCACGGCACGGTCCGCGGCGGCCCGCAGCGCCTCCGGATCGGGCCCGGCGCCCAGCACCTCACGGGAGTACGCGGGCAGCACGGTGGGCAGCGCGGGGCCGAAGACGATCCGCAGATCCGCAGCCGTGGCACCCTGCGCCCCGAGCCCTGGGGCGAGCAGCGGGCCGTTCACCGCCGACAGGTCGCAGCCCGTCTCTCCGACCGTCGCGCCGATCACGGCACCGATGCTTCCGATCGGCTTCATACCGACGTTGAGCTGGGAAATCTCGTCGAGAACCGTTTGCGCGACGCTGCGCCCGTCGGCGCTACGGGCACGCTGCACCGAGGCGCCCTCGGGGTTCGAGGTGAGCGCCAGGACGAACACGCCGCCGCCGTGCTCGGCGGCCAGCTCGAACATCGGGGCCAGCGAGCCGACCCCCAGGAAGGGGCTCGCGGTCACCGCATCGGCATACATGGGGCTTGATGGATCAAGGTATGCCGACGCGTACGCGCGAACCGTCGAGCCGATGTCGCCGCGCTTCGCGTCGAGAAGAACGAGCGAGCCGAGATTTCGCAACTGTCGGATAGTTGACTCAAGGACCGCCACCCCTTGAGACCCGAATCGCTCGAAGAACGCCGACTGAGGCTTGACCACCGCAACCCGGTCACCGAGCGCGTCCACGACGGTCCGGGCGAAGCGGTCGAGGCCGGCCACATCGTCGTCAAGGCCCCACCGGGACAGCAACGCCGGGTGCGGGTCGATCCCTACGCAGAGCGGTCCGCGCTCGTCCATGGCCCGGTGCAGCCGGACGCCGAAACTCTCCATGTCGCCAGTGCCTTCCTCTCGTCCTGGCCGGGTTTCACCCGTCCGCGCCTACTCAGCAGGCCCGGACCGGGGTCCGCCGGGCTACTCCACTTCACGCCGCCTGCCGAATCGGACTACTCAAATCCAGCCAAGCGTCGAGACTCGCCTACTCAGCCCGCCGCGACCGCTGCCGAGATACCCGTCGCCACCACCGCCAGGTCGGCGTCCGTGATGACGTACGGCGGCATCGTGTAGACCAGATCCCGGAACGGTCGCAGCCACACCCCATGGGCCACGGCGGCGGCTGTGGCCGCGCCGAGATCCACCTCGTGGTCCAGCTGGACCACGCCGATTCCGCCGAGCACCCGCACGTCCGCCACACCCGGCACGTCGCGCAGCGGTGCCAGCCCCGACCGCAGCCCCTGTTCCAGCCGCGCCACCTGCCCGGCCCAGTCACCGGCCCGCAGCAGGCCCAGCGACGCGTTGGCGACCGCGCAGGCGAGCGGGTTGCCCATGAACGTCGGGCCGTGCGCGAGCACACCACCGGCCCGGATGCCCCGCGCGACCTCCGCCGTGCACAGCGCCGCAGCCAGGGTGAGGTAGCCGCCGGTGAGCGCCTTGCCGACGCAGAGCACATCCGGGGTGACCCCGGCGTGCTCGGCGGCGAACATCGTCCCGGTACGGCCGAAACCGGTGGCGATCTCGTCGAAGATCAGCAGCACCCCGTGCGCCCGGGTCACCTCGCGCAGCACCCGCAGATAGTGCGGGTGGTGGAAACGCATCCCGCCGGCACCCTGCACCACCGGCTCCACGATCACCGCGGCCAGTTCGTGGGCGTGCCGCTCCACCGCGTCGACCAGCGCCGCCTCGTACGCCGGATCAGGCGGGCTGTCGAAGCCACCGGGCGGCGCCGGGGCGAAGACCTGCCGCGGCAGCACGTCCCCCCAGAGGTGGTGCATGCCGCCCTCCGGGTCGCAGACGCTCATCGGATGGAACGTGTCGCCGTGGTATCCGCCCCGCCAGGTGCCCAACCGGTGCCGCTGCGGCCGACCGGTGGCCCGCTGGTACTGCAGACACATCTTCACCGCGACCTCGACACTCACCGAACCGGAGTCGGCCAGGAACACGTGCTCCAGCCCGTCGGGCGTCACCTCGACCAGGGTGCGGGCCAGCTCCACGGCGGGCGCGTGGGTCAGTCCGCCGAACATGACGTGACTCATCCGGCCCACCTGGCCGACCACCGCCGCGTCCAGTACCGGATGCCGGTAGCCGTGGATCGCCGCCCACCAGGAGGACATCCCGTCGACCAGCTCACGGCCGTCGGCCAGCCGCAGCCGCACCCCGTCGGCGCTTTCCACCAGGTACGGCGCCACCGCCGGCGGGAGCGCGGCGTACGGATGCCACACGTGCGCCGCGTCGGCGGCGAGAACCTCCTCCGGGGTCATCGGTCCTCCTTGCGCCCCTTTGCTCTGCTTCACCGGACGCACAGCTTCCGCGCCGAACCTTCGGGTGGGGTGAAGCAGAGCAAAGGGGGTGGTGAGTGGGTGATTCTTCGTCAGGCTCCGGTCGTGGTCGGGCGCGCGGCACCGGCAGCCGCGCGGGCGACGGCCCGAGGCAGCGCCGGGCCACGGTAGATGAACCCGGTGTAGAGCTGCACCAGGCTGGCACCGGCGTCGAACATCCGGGCCGCGTCGTCGGGATCCACGATGCCGCCCACGCCGATGACCGGCAGTCGCCCGCCCGTCTCGGCGTGTACGAAGGCGACCACCTGCCGCGCCCGGTCGGCCAGCGGACGGCCGGACAGCCCGCCGGCCTCGCCGGAACGTCCCCGGTCGGCCGGGGCCAACCCATCCCGTCCGAGGGTCGTGTTCGTGGCGATCACTCCGGCGGCACCACGGGCCAGGCACACCTCCAGCAACTCGGCGATGGCCGGCTCGCTGAGGTCGGGAGCGATCTTCACCAGTACCGGCTTCTCCCCCACCAGTGCCGCCAACAGCGCGTCCAGGTGCTCCCGGTCCTGCAGGGCGCGCAGCCCGGGGGTGTTCGGTGAGGAGACATTGACCGCGAAGTAGTCGCCGTGCTCGCGCAACGCGCGGTACGACTCGCGGTAGTCCGCCACCGCGTCCTCCAGCGCCGTCACCTTCGACTTACCCAGCGAGATGCCCAGCGGCACGTCGAGCGGTCGCGGCAGCGCCGCCAGCCGGTCCGCCAGCGCCTGCGCCCCGGCGTTGTTGAAGCCCATCCGGTTGATCACTGCCTCGCTGTCGACCAACCGGAACAGCCGGGGCCGGGGATTGCCCGGTTGGGGACGCGCCGTCACCGTGCCGACCTCGACGAAGCCGAAGCCCAGCGCCGGCCACGCCGGCAGCGCCACCCCGTCCTTGTCCATGCCGGCGGCCAGGCCGACCGGGTTGGGAAATCGCAGCCCGAACACCGTGCGCGGCGCGGACACGGCGTACCGGGCCCGCAACGCCGCCAGCGCCACCGGTGTCCGGGACAACTCGGCCAGCCGCCGCAGGGTGAACTCGTGCGCCGCCTCCGCGTCCCCACCCCCGACCCGAAACAACCCCCGCCGGACCGTCCGCTCGAAGATCACGCCGCCCCTCCCCCACCACACGGCACGGCCCCGAGCCCCCGCACCACCTTGTTGATCATGAGGTTGCCGGCGATGTCGATCTCTTCTACTGCCGCCAACCTCATGATCAACGCGAGCCTGGCGGGTGGGGTGGGGTGGATGGGGGTCACTGGGCGGACCGGAGGGTGGCGTGGAGGGCTTGGAGGGGGCGTACCTGCATGTCGCCCCGGATCCTCGCCTCGATGCCCATGACGGCGGCGGCGGCGCCGGGGACGGTGGTGACGCAGGGGATGTCGGCGGTGACCGCCGCGCTGCGGATCTCGTAACCGTCCGACCGGGCGCTGGCGCCCGAACCCTGCGGCGTGTTGATCACGAGAGCGACGTGACCGCCGAGGATCAGCGCCACCGCGTCATCCTCGGAACCGGCCTCGTAGTGCTTCGGCACCTGCTCGCAGGCGATGCCGTGCCGGCGCAACACCTCGGCGGTACCGCTGGTCGCGACGATGTCGAAGCCGAGATCGGCCAGCCGCTTGATCGGGAAGATCATGCCGCGCTTGTCGCGGTTGGCCACCGAGACGAAGATCCTGCCCTCGGTCGGCAGCGACCCGTACGCCGCCGACTGCGACTTGGCGAAGGCGTGCCCGAAGGCGGTGTCGATCCCCATCACCTCGCCGGTCGACTTCATCTCCGGGCCGAGCAGCGTGTCCACCCCCTTGCCGGCCGGGGTACGGAACCGCTTGAACGGCAGCACCGCCTCCTTCACCGCGATCGGGGCGTCCGGCGGCAGCGAACCACCGTCCCCGGTTCTGGGCAACATGCCCTCGGCGCGCAGCTCGGCCAGGGACGCGCCGAGCGCGATCCGGGCCGCCGCCTTCGCCAGCGGCACCGCCGTGGCCTTCGAGACGAACGGCACGGTACGCGAGGCGCGCGGGTTGGCCTCCAACACGTACAGCGCGTCGTCCTTCAGCGCGTACTGCACGTTGAGCAGTCCGCGTACGCCGATGCCCCGGGCTATCGCCTCGGTGTACCGGCGGACCTGGGCCAGGTGTGAACTGGCCAGGGTGATCGGCGGCAGGGCGCAGGAGGAGTCGCCGGAGTGGATGCCCGCCTCCTCGATGTGCTCCATGATCCCGCCGAGGTAGACCTCGCCGTCGGCGTCGCAGAGCGCGTCCACGTCGATCTCGATGGCGTCGTCGAGAAACCGGTCGACCAGCACCGGGTGGTCCGGCGAGATGTCGGTGGCCCGGCCGATGTAGTCACGCAGCGTGGCGTCGTCGTAGACGATCTCCATGCCCCGCCCGCCGAGCACGTACGACGGCCGGACCAGCACCGGGTAGCCGATCTCGTCGGCGATCTCCTTCGCCTCCTCGTACGAGGATGCGGTGCCGTGATCCGGCGCGCGCAGGCCCGCCCGGGCCAGCAGCGACCCGAAGGCGCCCCGCTCCTCGGCCAGGTGGATCGACTCCGGAGAGGTACCCACCACCGGCACCCCGGCGTCCTTGAGCCGCTGGGCCAGCCCGAGCGGGGTCTGCCCACCCAACTGCACGATCACGCCGACCACGCCCGGCCCGCCGACCGCCCGGCCGGAGGAGTCCTCCGCGTGCCAGACCTCCAGCACGTCCTCGAAGGTCAGCGGCTCGAAGTAGAGCCGGTCGGCGGTGTCGTAGTCGGTGGAAACCGTCTCCGGGTTGCAGTTGACCATGACGGTCTCGTAGCCGGTGCCGTCGGCGCCGGTCGCAGCGGCCGGCCTGGACGGCGCGGCGCGCAGCGCCTGCACCGCGTGCACGCACGAGTAGTCGAACTCGATGCCCTGCCCGATCCGGTTCGGTCCGGAGCCCAGGATCAGCACCTTCGGCCGCGCCGATCCGGCCACCTCCGTCTCCTCGTCGTAGGAGGAGTAGTGGTACGGAGTCGTGGCCTCGAACTCGGCGGCGCAGGTGTCCACCGTCTTGTAGACCGGCCGGATGCCGAGGCGGTGCCGCAGCGTCCGGACGCCGTCCTCGGCGGCCAGTTCGGGACGCAGCGCGGCCAACTGCCGGTCGGACAGCCCGGCCCGCTTCGCCCGACCCAGCAGCGCCGCGTCCAGCACCGGCGCCGCCATGATCTCCGCACGTAACTCGACAAGGGCCGCGATCTGGTCCAGGAACCAGGGGTCGATGCCACCGGAGGCGGCGCTGACCTCGGCGATCGAGGCACCGAGCCGCAACGCCCGTTCCACCGTGTAGAGCCGCCCGTCGTGCGGCATGCCCAGCGCGGCGAGGGTGTTCTCCTTCGTCGCGCCCTGCGGATCCGGCACGCTCCAGAAGCCGGCGGCCTTGGTTTCCATCGAGCGCATCGCCTTGTTCAACGCCTCGCTGAAGTTACGCCCGAGGCTCATCGCCTCGCCGACCGACTTCATCGTGGTGGTCAGCTCCGGGTCCGCGCCGGGGAACTTCTCGAACGCGAACCGGGGGATCTTCACCACCACGTAGTCCAGCGTCGGCTCGAACGCGGCCGGCGTCTTGCGGGTGATGTCGTTCGGGATCTCGTCGAGGGTGTAGCCGATGGCCAGCTTCGCGGCGATCTTCGCGATCGGGAAGCCGGTCGCCTTCGACGCCAGCGCCGACGAGCGGGACACCCGGGGATTCATCTCGATGACGACGATGCGGCCGTCGGCCGGGTTCACCGCGAACTGGATGTTGCAGCCCCCGGTGTCCACGCCGACCTCACGCAGCACCGCGATGCCCAGGTCCCGCAGGTGCTGGTACTCCCGGTCGGTAAGCGTCATGGCCGGCGCCACGGTCACGCTGTCGCCGGTGTGCACGCCCATCGGGTCGAGGTTCTCGATCGAGCAGACCACCACCACGTTGTCGTGGCGGTCCCGCATGAGTTCGAGTTCGTACTCCTTCCAGCCGAGCACGCTCTCCTCGATGAGCACCTCGTGCACCGGGCTGGCGGCCAGCCCGGCGCCCGCGATGCGTTCCAGGTCGGCGTCGGTGTGCGCCATGCCCGAACCGAGACCGCCCATGGTGAACGACGGCCGGATCACCACCGGCAGGCCCAGCTCGGCCACCGTCTCGCGAACCTCGTCCATCGAGTGACAGACCCGCGAACGCGGCACCAGCGCCGACGGGTCGGCCACGCCGAGGCGTACGCCGGCCTTCGCCACGATCTCCTTGAACAGCTGCCGGTCCTCGCCGCGCCGGATCGCGTCGATGTTCGCGCCGATCAGCTCGACGCCGTACTTCTCCAGCACCCCGGCCTCGTGCAACGCCACCGCGGTGTTCAGGGCGGTCTGTCCACCCAGCGTGGGCAGCACCGCGTCCGGACGCTCCTTGGCGATGACCAACTCGACGAACTCCGGGGTGATCGGCTCGACGTAGGTGGCGTCGGCGAACTCCGGGTCGGTCATGATGGTGGCCGGGTTGGAGTTGACCAGGCTGACCCGGATCCCCTCGGCGCGCAGCACCCGGCACGCCTGAGTCCCCGAGTAGTCGAACTCGCAGGCCTGGCCGATGACGATCGGTCCCGACCCGATCACCAGGATGTGCTTGAGATCGGTCCGCTTAGGCATTGGTACGCCCCCCACTGAGAGCCCGGCCGTCGATCAGCTCGGCGAAGCGGTCGAAGAGATAGTCCGCGTCGTGCGGACCGGCCGCCGCCTCCGGGTGGTACTGGACGGTGAAGGCGGGCACGTCGCGCGCCCGCAGCCCCTCGACCACGTTGTCGTTGAGGCAGACGTGCGACACCTGGACGCCACCGAACTCGGTCTCGATCACCTGGTCCGGCACCACCGCGCCCGGCCGCGCCCCGGGCACCTCCACCGCGAAGCCGTGGTTGTGGCTGGTCACCTCGACCTTGCCGGTCACCCGGTCGAGCACCGGCTGGTTGATCCCCCGGTGGCCGTAGCCGAGCTTGTAGGTGCCGAAGCCGAGCGCCCGGCCGAGGATCTGGCTGCCGAAGCAGATGCCGAACAGCGGCACCTCGCGGCGCATCACCTCGCGGGCCAGCGCGACCGGCGCCTCGGCGGTCGCCGGGTCACCGGGGCCTGGTGAGAAGAAGACCGCGTCGGCGCCGGTGGCCAGCAGGTCCTCGATGGTCGAGTGGGCCGGCAGCACGTGGGTGGTCACGCCCCGCGCGGCGAGCCGGCGCGGCACGTTGCGCTTGATGCCCAGGTCCAGCGCGGCCACCGTGAACCGGTGCTCGCCCTCGGCGTCGACCACGTACGGCGTCGCGGTGGTCACCTCGGCGGAAAGATCCGCGCCGAGCATCTGCGGCGACTGGCGAACCCGTTCGAGCAGCGCCCGGGGGTCGTCCTCGACACTGGAGACACCCACCCGCATCGCGCCACGTTCGCGCAGGTGGCGGGTCAGGGCCCGGGTGTCCACGCCGCTGATGCCGACCACGCCCTCGGTGGCCAGCCGGTCCTCCAGCCCGCCGGTGGCCCGCCAGCTGGAGCTGACCCGGGCCGGGTCACGCACCACGTAACCGGCCACCCAGATCCGGCGTGACTCGTCGTCGAGGGTGTTGACGCCGGTGTTGCCGATGTGTGGAGCGGTCTGCACCACCACCTGACGGTGGTACGACGGGTCGGTGAGCGTCTCCTGGTAACCGGTCATCCCGGTGTTGAAGACCGCCTCGCCGAAGGTCTCCCCGACACTGCCGTACGCCTCGCCGCGGAACGTGCGCCCGTCCTCCAGGACCAGGATCGCCGACCTGCGCTTCATGCCACGCCTCCGATCCGGACTGCGGTGCTCCGCTGCCCTGCGCTCCTCGCTCGGATCACTTGACAGCCTTTCCGTCCAGGACCGTCGCCTCGCCACGCAGGAAGGTCGCCACGATGCGACCCGGCAGCGTCATCCGGGCGTACGGGGTGTTGCGGCTACGGCTGGCCAAATCCGCCGGCTCGATCGCCCGACGGGCCGCCGGGTCGACCAGGGTGAGGGTGGCCGGCGCGCCGGCAGTCGGGGCGTGGCCGTGTTCGGTGAGCCCGGCGATCCGGGCGGGCGTACGGGACATCCGCTCGGCGATCAGGTCCCACTGCGGACCCAGCACGTCGAGCGCGATGGACAGCGCCGTCTCCAGGCCGAGCATGCCCGGCCGGGCGTACGCCCACTCGCACTCCTTGTCCTCCACCGCGTGCGGGGCGTGGTCGGTGGCGATGATGTCGATCACCCCGTCGACCAGCGCGGCCCGCAGCGCGGCGATGTCGGTGGCGGTACGCAGCGGTGGGTTGACCTTGAACACGGGGTCGTAGGTCTCGGCACGTGTGTCGGTGAGCAGCAGGTGGTGCGGGGTCACCTCGGCGGTGACGCGTACCCCCCGGGCCTTGGCGTGGCGCAGCACCTCGACGCTGCCGGCGGTGGAGACGTGGCAGATGTGCAGCCGGCTGCCGACGTGCTCGGCCAGCAGCACGTCCCGGGCGATGATCGCCTCCTCGGCGACCGCCGGCCAACCGGTCAGGCCCAGCCGGGTGGAGACCTCACCCTCGTGCATCTGCGCGCCCTCGGTGAGCCGCGGCTCCTCGGCGTGCTGCGCGATGATGCCGTCGAACGCCTTCACGTACTCCAGCGCACGGCGCATCAGCCGGGGGTCGGCGACGCAGTGCCCGTCGTCGGAGAAGATCCGCACCCGCGCCGCCGACTCGGCCATCGCGCCGAGTTCGGCCAGCCGCTCGCCGGCCAGGCCGACGGTGACCGCGCCGATCGGCTGCACGTCGACCAGCCCGGCCTCGCGGCCGAGCCGCCACACCTGTTCCACCACTCCTGCGGTGTCGGCCACCGGCGAGGTGTTCGCCATCGCGCAGACCGCGGTGTAGCCGCCGAGTGCCGCCGCCCGGGAACCGGTCTCGACCGTCTCGGCGTCCTCCCGGCCGGGCTCGCGCAGGTGGGTGTGCAGGTCGACCAGGCCGGGCAGGGCGACCAGCCCGTCGGCGTCGATCACCGTGGCCTCCGACGCGGAGAGCCCTGCGCCGGTCTCGGCGACGACGCCGTCGCGGATCAGCAGGTCGGTCGGTGCGCCGCCAAGGACGCTGACGTTCCTGATCAGGTACGAGTTCACCGGTTGTTCCCCCCGAGCAGCAGGTAGAGGACGGCCATCCGGACGGAGACACCGTTGGCGACCTGTTCGACGATGGTGGAGCGGGGCGAGTCCGCAACCTCCGGCGTGATCTCCATGCCCCGGTTCATCGGGCCGGGATGCATGACGATGGCGTGCTCCGGCAGCCGGCCCATCCGCGGACCGTCCAGGCCGTAACGGCGGGCGTACTCGCGGGCGGACGGGAAGTAGGAGTCGTTCATCCGCTCCCGTTGCACCCGCAGCATCATCACCACGTCCGACGAGGGCAGCACCGCGTCGAGGTCGTAGCAGACGTCGGTGCCCGGGGCGAGAGCGGCGGCGATGTCGACCGGGATGAGCGTGGGTGGCCCGACCAGGGTCACCTTGGCACCGAGGGTGGACAGCAGCAGCACGTTCGAGCGGGCCACCCGGGAGTGCAGCACGTCACCGACCACCGCCACCGACAGGCCAGCCAGACGACCCAGCCGGGACCGCATCGTGTACGCGTCGAGCAGCGCCTGGGTGGGATGCTCGTGGGTGCCGTCACCGGCGTTGACGACCGAACCGTCGACCCAGTCCGCGAGGCGGTGCGGGGCGCCCGAGGCGGGGTGGCGGACCACCACCGCGTCGGCCCCCATCGCCTGCAGGGTCAACGCGGTGTCCTTCAGGCTCTCGCCCTTGGCGACGCTGGAACCCTTCGCCGAGAAATTGATCACGTCGGCGCTGAGCCGTTTCGCCGCCGCCTCGAACGAGATCCGGGTGCGGGTCGAATCCTCGTAGAAGAGGTTCACCACCGTCCGACCTCGCAACGCGGGCAGCTTCTTGACCTCGCGCCCGGCCACCGCGGCCATCTCGGCGGCGGTGTCCAGGATCTGGGTGGCCGTGTCGGCGTCGAGGTCAGCGCCGGAGAGCAGGTGCTTGATCATGCGCGGAGCCACCTTTCGTTCGCGACGGCGGGGCTCCGCTGCGCTGCACTCCTCGCGCTCACCGGGCCTCCTCGCCGTAGAGCCGGACCTCGTCCGTGCCGTCGGTCTCGACCAGCGTCACCTTGACGCTCTCGGCCAGGGCGGTCGGGATGTTCTTGCCGACATAGTCGGCGCGGATCGGTAGCTGCCGGTGCCCCCGGTCAACCAGGACGGCGAGTTGCACCGAAGCGGGCCGCCCGAGGTCACCGAGCGCGTCGAGGGCCGCCCGGACAGTCCGACCGGAGAAGAGAACGTCGTCGACGAGGACCACCCGCTTGCCGTCGATGCCACCGGTCGGCAGTTGGGTGGGCCCGACTGCCCGGGTGGCGTTCCGGCGCAGGTCGTCGCGGTAGAGAGTGATGTCGAGCACGCCGACCGGCACGGAAATGCCCTCGAAGGCGCTGATCCGGGCGGCGAGGCGGCTGGCGAGGGGGGCACCCCGGGTGGGGATGCCGAGCAGCACGGTGTCGGCTGCGCCGTGGGTCTTCTCGAGGATCTGGTGAGCGATGCGGTCGACGACGCGTTGTAGGTCGGCGCTGGTCAAAATCACCTTCACCGAGGGTTGTCGCGGCGGCGACGACGGGGCAGCCGATGGGCAGGCCACGGCGGACCTCCTTCCCCGCCTCACGGGACGGGTCGTTAAAGGACGTCGGATCCTCCCGGCCGGCCGTGGAGCGGCCGGCGCAGGGGCTTCGGCGAGGTTACCAGTGGTCGTCGCCGCGTCGGCGCGGGGGCACCAGCTACGACGGCGTCACCCGCCGCCGTTGGCTGACTGGCCAATCAGCCAGGCGAAACAGGACAACTCACCCCGGGTACACAACGGGAAGATCGCGAGTACTTGACCAGGTGTACGAATCCCCGTACCGTCACGCTCCGTAGCGAATCGCTGGGAGAACCCCGAGCAGCACTGGGAGTGTCCGAATGCCCTCTGAATACGCCAAGTCGCTGGGCGCCCGCCTGCGCTCCATCCGCCAGCAGCAGGGCTTGTCCCTGCAGGGAGTGGAGGAGAAGTCGAACGGGCGCTGGAAGGCGGTCGTGGTCGGCTCGTACGAGCGCGGCGACCGGGCCGTCACGGTGTCCCGTCTGGCCGAGCTGGCCGAGTTCTACCGCGTGCCGGTCTCGGAGTTGCTGCCCGACGGCAGCGGGGTGCGGCACGAACCCACCAGCAAGATCGTCCTGGACCTGGAGCGACTCTACGACGAGGCCAGCGAGGATCTCGCCTACGTGGCCCGGTACGCGCGCGCCATCCAGCAGCAGCGCGGCGACTACAACGGCCGGGTGCTGTCGATCCGCGCCGACGACCTGCGCGCCCTCGCGATCGTCTACGACGCCTCGCCGTCCGGCCTGATCGAGCGGCTGACCGAGCACGGCGTACTGGTCGCCGACCCGCGGGCATTCTTCGCCTCCTGAGATTCGACCACGCGAAAAGGGCCCGTGCCGGACGGCACGGGCCCTTTCGTCGTTTCCGTCACTGGCGCGCGACGCCCATCGGCGGCGTCCGCCACCCCTCAGCGGGTGGCGTACTCGGCGATCCGGCCGAGCAGGCCGTTGAGGAAGCGGGGCGAGTCGTCGGTCGACATCTGCCGGGCCAGCTCCACCGCCTCGCTGATCGCCACCGCGTCGTCGATCTCGTCGAGATACAACAGCTCGTAGACCGCGATCCGGGCCAGGTTGCGGTCGACCACGGGCATCCGGTCCAGCGTCCAACCCTCGGCGTAGCTGGAAATCAGCTCGTCGATCCGGTCCAGGTGCCCGGCCACCCCCTCGACCAGGCCGACCGCGTACCCCAGGTGGTCGGGGCGCGGCTTCTCGATCCGCTCGACATAGCCGGCCAGCACCTCGACCGGCGGACGATCACGCAGGTCGGCCTCGAAGAGCACGTCCAACGCCCGCTTGCGCGCCTTGCGACGCGCCGGCATCTGCTGCTTCGGACCCTCGGACATCAGGCGCGGCCGAGGTAACGGCCGTCGCGGGTGTCGACCTTGATCTTCTCGCCGGTGGTGACGAAGAGCGGCACCTGCACGGTCGCACCCGTCTCCACCGTCGCCGGCTTGTTGCCACCGGTGGACCGGTCGCCCTGCAGGCCCGGCTCGGTGTAGGTGACCTCCAGCACGACCGAGGTCGGCAGCTCGATGTAGAGCGGCACGCCCTCGTGGGTGGCCACGATCGCCTCGGCCTCGGGCAGCAGGTAGTTGGCTGCCTCGCCGACCGTCCCACCCATCACCGTGATCTGGTCGAACGTCTCCATGTCCATGAAGACGTAGTCCTCGCCGTCGGCGTAGAGATACTGCATCGTGCGCTTGTCGACGGTTGCGGTCTCAACCTTGGTGCCCGCGTTGAAGGTCTTGTCGACCACCTTGCCGGAGAGCACGTTCTTCAGCGTGGTACGCACAAACGCACCACCCTTACCGGGCTTGACGTGCTGGAACTCGACGACGGCCCAGAGCTCCCCGTCGAGGTTGAGTACCAGGCCGTTCTTCAGGTCGTTGGTGGTGGCCATTTCCTGCCTTGATCATCATTTGGCGGACAGACCTGGCAAGTCTACTAGCCGCCTCGCAAACCGCCGACCGCCGTCGGCCGCCCGCCGGTTGCCGCCCTGGTCCGCCACGATTCAGCCCGGCGCGGCGTCGGGCGGTCCAGCACGACTCCGCGTCACCGTGCGGCGCGCACCAACTCCGCCGGACTCGGCACCGTCAGTAGTACCCCTCGGGGGCGGCGGCTGCTCACTGATGGTAAACGGCACCGAACGTAGTGGTGGCGGTGGACGAAGGTGCGGTTGAGTCGTCAGCCGACGGTGTCCGGAGCCCTGAGGCCGAGCGGTCTGGGCGTCAGGCGGGTCGGGCGTCAGGCGGTCTGGTCGCGGCGGTTGGCCAGGTGGTGCAGGGCGAGGCGGTAGCCGTCGACGCCGAGCCCGCAGATCACGCCGGTCGCCACCGCCGAGACGACGGAGTGGTGACGGAACTCCTCCCGAGCGTGGATGTTGGAGATGTGCACCTCCACCAGCGGCCCGCGCAGCATCGCGCAGGCGTCCCGTACCGCGATCGAGTAGTGCGACCAGGCCGCCGGGTTGAGCACCACGGCGGCGCCCTCGTCGGCGGCGGTGTGCAGCCAGCCGAGCAACTCGTGCTCGGCGTCGGTCTGCCGCACGACGACCTCAAGGCCCAGGTCACGGCCGGTCGTCTCGCACAGTTTCACCAGATCGGCGTAGCTGGTAACCCCGTACACGTCGACCTGGCGGGTGCCCAGTCGGCCCAGGTTCGGCCCGTTGAGCACGTACACCCGCGCGCTCACCGAACCATCTCCGCTCGCGACTGCGGGGCTCGCAAACCCGGCTCACTCCCCGCGCTCACCGAACCATCTCCGCTCTCGACTGCGGGGCTCGCAAACCCGGCTCACTCCCCGCGCTCACCGAACCATCTCCGCTCTCGACTGCGGGGCTCGCAAACCCGGCTCACTCCTCGCGCTCACACTGACACCGCGGCGTAGGCGGCGTGCAGCAGGTCGTCGTCCGGGCCGTCGAGGATCGCCGGGCGGGCCAACCCGTCGAGCACCACGAAGCGCAGCCGGCTGCCCCGGGCCTTCTTGTCGACCCGCATGGTGGCCAGCAGGCGGGGCCACGCGTCGTCGTCGTAAACCGTCGGCAGGTCGAGCGCCGTCAGCACCGCCCGGTGCCGCGCGGCGGTGGCCGGGTCCAACCGGCCGGCGAGGCGGGCCAGTTCGGCGGCGTACACCAGGCCGACCGACACCGCGTGACCGTGCCGCCAGCGGTAACCTTCGACCTTCTCGATCGCGTGGGCCAGGGTGTGCCCGTAGTTGAGCACCTCCCGTACGCCCGACTCGCGTAGGTCTCCCGCGACCACGTCGGCCTTGACCCGGATGGCCCTTTCGATCAACTCCCGGGTGACCGGCCCGGCGGGATCGGTCGCGGCGGCCGGGTCGGCCTCGATCAGGTCGAGGATGACCGGATCGGCGATGAACCCGCACTTGACCACCTCGGCCAAACCGGCGGCCAGGTCGACCGACGGCAGGCTGTCCAGCGTGGCCAGGTCGGCAAGCACGCCGACCGGTGGGTGGAAGGCACCGACGAGATTCTTGCCGGCGGCGGTGTTGATCCCGGTCTTGCCACCCACCGCGGCGTCGACCATGCCGAGCAACGAGGTGGCCACCGGTACCCACCGCACCCCGCGCAGCCAACACGCCGCCACGAACCCGGCCAGGTCGGTGACCGCGCCGCCGCCGAGGCCGACCACCGCGTCGGTACGGGTGAAGCCCGCCTCGCCGAGCCGGTCCCAGCACTGCGCCGCCACCTCGACATGCTTGCTGGCCTCGGCGTCGGGCACCTCGATCGTCAGGGGTGTCACACCGGCCGCCGCCAGCCCGGCACCGATCGCGTCGGCCAACTCCTTCAGGGGCGGCGCGTACAGCACCGCGGCCCGAGTGGCGTCGGGCAGCAGGCCGGGCAGCGCGTCGAGCAGGTCGCGGCCGACCAGCACGTCGTACGGCCGCTCGCCACCGACCGGGATCCGGGTCACCTCGTCCATCGCCGGGAGCCTAGCCCACCCACCGCCGATCCGGGCCTCGCCGCCACCGGATGCCCGAGGGATGGAACAACGTTCAGCGCCCCGCCGGACGGGCACCGGGAGCCGCTTCGTCGACGGCATCCTGCTGCACCAGGTCTTCCAGTGGCACCACATGCTCAGCAGCACCGGCAGCGACAACGACCGGGAGGAGCTGTCGGCGAGGCGACCACACGCGACCCTTGGCTGCGGCACCACTGGGCCCACGCCTCGGACATCCAGAAGCATCCTGATGTTCACCAGCTGTGAGGCGTGACGCTCCCTCGGAGCCATTCGACCGCCGTCTCCTGGGACGGTTTGACGAGATCCATAGGGGAGTGCGCCATCACTACCAATTGGACGGTGCCGAGCACCATCGAAATCGGTGACCGATCAGGACAGGGCGAAGACCAGAGCTCGTCGCAGACATCGGCTCGGAGCTCGGCGGCCGGCGGCGAAGGCCGGACACGACTCCTTGCAGCGATCATCCCGGCCCTGCTGATGGCGGTCCTGGGGTTGTGGCGGTTGACCAGTCCGGCCTTGTGGGCGGACGAGTTGGCCACCTGGGGTGCGGTGCGGCTGTCCTGGTCTCAACTGTGGCAGCTCTCCGGCTCGGTGGACGCCGTCCTCACCCCGTACTACGTCCTGACGAAGCTCTACACCGACGTGGTTGGCACCTCCACCGTCGCACTGCGTCTGCCGTCGGTCGTGGCGATGACGGCCGCGACCCTGGTGGTCACCGCGTTGGGTCGCCGGCTCGGCGGAACCCAGCTCGGCCTGATCGCCGGGTTGATCTTCGCTATCCTCCCGGTCACCTCCCGATACGCGCAGGAGGCCCGCGGATACTCCTTCGTGATCCTCGGTGCCGCCGTCGCGCTGCTGTATCTGACCCGCCTGGTCGACAGGCCGAACCGTGCCGATCTCGTCGGCTACGCCACCGCCGTCGGAATCGCCGGACTGATCCATCCGCTCAACGGTCTGCTCCTGCTCGCCGGGCACGCCGCAGCGATCGCCTGGTGGCAGCTGCGGTACGGCGGTTCCTCCTGGCAGGTCACCCGACGGTGGGCGGTGGCAGCCGCAGTGGGTGTCCTGCCGGCAGCGACCCTGTCGGTATGGGGGTCGGGGCAGACGGCCCAGGTGTCCTGGATCGGGCTCGTCACCCTGCGCTCCCTGCCGATCATCCCGGAACGGATCTTTCTCTCCGCCGCCGTCGGCGGACTCGTCCTGGCCCTCGCCCTCCTCGGCGTCCGTCGCACCCCGCAACGGGTGGTGGTCGCTGCCGCAGCCTTCGTACCGATGGGTGTTCTCTTCGTCGCCGGCACCCAGGTGCCCGTCTGGACCGCCCGCTACGTCCTCGTCGTCCTGCCGGCGATGGCGGTCCTCGCCGCGTCCGCCCTCATACGGTTCGGCCGCGCCCACGCCGCCGCAGCCATCGGCCTGGCCGTCACTCTCGCCTACCCCGGTCACGTGACCGTACGCGGCGAGGCTGGCCACAGTCAGGCTTCCCTGCGCATCGCGCCGATCATCGGCCCGCGATACCAGCCCGGCGACGTCGCCGTCTTTCCTGACACCCACTACAGCATTCCGTGGTCACCACGAGACATCTACGAGCGGTACCTGCCGGAGCCCCGTCCGCACGATGTACTGCGGACCGCACCGCAACGCAGCAACGGCCAGTTCCTCGCCGCCGAGTGTCCCGACGCCGCCTGCCTCGGCACCCCGCCTCGGATCTGGGTCATCCGCGCCGACAACTCCCTCGACCCGCTCAAGGACATGGCCGCCGGCAAACGCGAGAAGATCGAGGCTGACTACCGCGTCGTGCGGCGATGGCAGCATCCGTTGCTCGGCATCACGCTGATGACCAGGAAGGAGAGCTGAGTCTGGGCGGGGGAAGGCCAGCGCCTGGGAGTCGTGTGCCGCGGCCTAGCCAGGCTTGCCCAGCAGGGCGACGATCTCGGCGACTATCTCCTCGGGGGTGCGGCCGTCGGTGACCACGGTGGCGGTGGCGACCTCGGCGTACAACGGTCGACGCTGGTCCATCAGATGCTTGAGAGTGGCCCGAGGGTTGATCGCCAGCAGTGGTCGCCCGGCGCCGAGGCCGACCCGCTTCACCGCGTCCGGCAGCTCGACGGAGAGGTGCACCACCCGGTGACCGACAAGCGCGGCCCGGTTCTCCTCGGCCAGCACCGCGCCGCCGCCGAGGGCGAGCACGCCGGTGCAGGAGGCCAGCGCCGCGGCCAGGGCCGCCCGTTCGAGGGTACGGAAGTGCGCCTCCCCCTCGTCGACGAAGATCTCCGGGATCGGCTTGCCCGCCAGGCGCTCGATGTCGGCGTCGGTGTCGCGGAACTCGACGCCAAGTGCTTCCGCCAGGCCCTGCCCGACGGTGGTCTTGCCCGAGCCCGGCGCGCCGACCAGCACGCAGACCGGACGGGTCGTAGCGGTCACCGGATCACCAGCGCGTCGAGGTAAGCGGCCAGGTTGCGGCGCATCTCGGCGACCGAGTCACCGCCGAACTTCTCCACCGCCGCCTCCGCCAGCACCAGCGCCACCATCGCCTCGGCGACCACGGCGGCGGCCGGCACCGCGCAGACGTCGGAACGCTGGTTGATGGCGGTGGCCGGCTCGCCGGTGGTGACGTCCACCGTGGCCAGCGCCCGGTTCAACGAGGAGATCGGCTTCATCGCCGCCTTCACCCGCAGCGGCTCACCGGTGGTGATGCCGCCCTCCAGGCCGCCGGCCCGGTCGGTGACCCGTCGCACGCCGGTGGCGGTGGGCATGATCTCGTCGTGCGCCTCGGAGCCCCGGGACCGGGCCTGCTGCCAGCCGTCGCCGATCTCCACGCCCTTGATCGCCTGGATCGACATCAACGCGGTGGCCAGCCGGGCGTCGAGCTTGCGGTCCCACTGCACGTGACTGCCCAGACCCGGCGGTACGCCGTACGCCAGCACCTCGACCACGCCGCCGAGGGTGTCGGCGGCCTTCTTCGCGGCGTCGACCTCGGCGACCATCCGGGCGCTGGCCTCCGGGTCGAGGCAGCGCAGCGGGTCGGCGTCGATGCGCTCGGCGTCCTCCGGCCGTGGCCGCAGCCCCGGTTTGACGGCGACCGGGCCAAGCTCGACCACGTGCGAGACGATCTCGATTCCCACGGCCTGCTTGACCAGCGCCTTGGCCACCGTGCCGACGGCGACCCGGGCGGCGGTCTCCCGCGCGCTGGCCCGCTCCAGGATCGGCCGGGCGTCGGTGTGGCCGTACTTCTGCATGCCGGCCAGGTCGGCGTGGCCGGGGCGGGGGCGGGTCAGCGGCGCGTTGCGGGCCTGCCGGGCCAGTTCGTCGGGATCGACCGGGTCGGCGGCCATCACGGTGCGCCACTTGGGCCACTCGGAGTTGCCGACCCGGACGGCGACCGGGCTGCCCAGGGTCACGCCGTGCCGCAGGCCACCAATGATCTCGATCTCGTCCTGCTCGAACGCCATCCGGGCACCTCGGCCGTAGCCGAGCCGGCGGCGGGCCAGCTCGCCGACGATCTCGGTGGAGGTCACCTCGACACCGGCCGGCACCCCCTCCAGCAACGCGACGAGTGCGGGTCCGTGCGATTCCCCTGCGGTCAACCAGCGCAACACAGCCATGAGTCTGTCACGCCCGGTGTCCGCCGCCCCGCGCCGCCCGCCGCGTCCCGCCCTGCGGACGCGCCGTCCACGCCCCGGCGC